>DAOWNX010000031.1 GCA_030642335.1 Caldisericota bacterium | reverse complement strand
TTTGCAAGTTTGGTTTTGAACTCCGTAATCTTCCCGTAATTGTACCCAGCTGATGAAATGTCGTATGTAACCGAAAATCCTCTTTAGACGCAAGTTTTGGCAAGGCTACAATGTATCCAGAATACAATTTAGAAAGACTTCTATACTCTAGCACAAGTGAAATTATAGGATGCTCCGAGATAAGATCTGCTAAAACTGCACTGCTTGTTGAATATCCTGTTTTTCCCATTTTTGATGGGTTTAATCCTAAATTATCAAAAAGTACAGCTGCAAGTTGTTTTGAAGAGTTAATATTGAAAGAAATACCGGAAAGATCATATATCTTATTTTCTAACACCTCAAGCTCTTTTTCAATCTCACTTTTTAGATTCTCGAGATACTTCACATCGATTTTTATGCCAGTAGTTTCCATGTCAGCCAATATCTCTGACAGCGGCTTTTCTACATTATTGTACAGTTCCACAAGACCGTGTTCTTCCAACTTCTTGTCTTCAACATATGAAAGTTGCAAAAGTTGTTTGGCATGTTCAGACAAAGACTCCTCACCATAAAAAGTAGAAAATACATCGCATAACTCTTTGATAGAGTAATTTCTTATATCTGGATTAAGAAGATGTCCTGCAAGTGCCAAATCAAGATGAATATTTGATAGTTTAATTCCATAATGGTGTGCTACTTTGTAAAGTTCCTTTAAATTAAGAATCTCTTTCTTTTTATCGTTTCCAAGCAGCTCTTTTAAGATTTTTAACGCCTCTGTATTGGCAAAAAGCTCTTCCCCAATGTTAAATTCTTCCACATTTTTCCCCGTAGCAAAAGCAAAATGCTGAACTTGTCCATTTCTTGACTCAATATACAATCCTATTCGATCATCTGTTTCGGTATGTGCAGGTTTATTATTTAAATTTATTCCAAGTTCATTTAAAAAACTGGTAAATTCAAAGCGGTTTAAAATATTTTTTAGCTTTTCTTCATCAAATCCACTTAACTTCATTTCATTAATATTAAAATCTATCGGTGCATCAAGCATTAGTGTGCATAATTCTTTTCCGCTAATTAGACGATCTTTATATTCTTCAATAAGATCGCCCTTCTTGATCTCGCCAGTATGCAATAACAACTCTTCGACATTTCCATACTCAGATAGAAATTTTGCTGCCGTTTTTGGGCCTATGCCCGGTAAACCGGGAATATTATCAGAAGGGTCTCCCATTAAAGCCTTAAAATCTGGTATTTGCTCAGGATAAATACCCCATATTTCTTTAAGTCGTTCTCTGTCAAATTCCTCAAGGGTCGTAACACCTTTCCGTGTAACCTTTATTTTAATCTTTTCTGATATAAGTTGTGTGAGATCCATGTCTCCTGAAATAACAACTGTTAAAAATTCATTTTTTTCAGCAGCTTTTGCTAGCGTTCCTATTATATCATCCGCCTCATACCCATCCATTTCATATACGTTAATATTCAACGCCTCAAGTAATTCATGTATTGTTGTAAACTGAGGAGACAACTCATCTGGCATGGAAGGACGCTGTGCTTTATACTCTTTGTACTGTATATGCCTTTTTGTAGGAGCTCTCCTATCAAACGCAATAGCTAGATACTGAGGCTTTTCGTCCTTTAAAACACGCAAAAGCATTCTAATAAAACCATACAAGGCACCTGTAGGTTCATTGTTTTTTGTAACAAAATGAGGAAGAGCAAAAAAAGCTCTATACATAATACTGCTTCCATCTATTAGCACTAATTTTTTCATATGCGTCACCCTTTGTTATATACTATATTAATACCCATGGATTTCTCCAAATCTTAACTGAGCATTTTTTAATCTTTCTAATAAGCCCGAAGGAAAATATGCCACATCAGCATAAAAAGATGAATTATCAAATTTAAACTGTCTTCCCGCTAATAAAAAAGTTCTTCCTTCGTGTTCCAGGACCACAGAATAATTATCGCTCGTGCCTGGAACAAGCCTGAAAATCATATTCTCAAAATGAATTTTGTCAGTATCCGAAACTGTATATATATGAGTTTTTCCGGCATTTAGAGCAATAAAAGCTTTCTGAAGATCACTTTCAACCTTTGGAAGAACAATACTTTTCACAGAAAATTGCTCTATAAGCTGGACACTACTAGCTTCTCTTTGTCTAAACGGTGCATTAAAAATCATGAGATCGATTTTGTTTATTCCCCTCTTTTTTAACGAAAGCCGTATAGAATACAAATCTTTATCTTCACTTGTTAAACAGGTTGGAGAGCTTATATATACAACGTCGTTACCAGATTGAACGATAAAACCATCTTCGCCGGAAAGTTGAAGTGGTGTAATACAAAACCCTGGCTTTACAAAAATGGAAGCAGCCACTAATAAAATGAGTGGAATAAAAACAAGATTTCTCCATTCCTTTTTTGTAGTATAAGAGAAAATAAGAAGAGAAATAACGACAAAGTATGCTACCACAAAGTAGCCATTAAACTGTATATTTAATGATGCAAAAGGTATTTTTGAAAACATTTTTACAACAGAAAAGAGAATAGAAAAAAAGAAATTTGTTACAGGAGCAAAAAACAGTGCTAATCGAAAACTCAGTACAGTTAAAACAAGTTGTATCAAGCTAATAGGCATAAGGAGATACAAAAATGGAATTACAATAAAATTTGCAATAATTGCAACAAGTGATACGGCATGAAAATAATAAGCAAAAAGAGGAAAAAGCAAGAGCTGGACAGAAATTACTTCTGCAAACATCTTAAAACCAAAATTTTGTGGAAGATGCTGATAAAAGAGCGGTGCAATAATTAAAATGGCAAAAATCGCAAGAAAGGATAACTGGAAACTCACCGAAAAAAGAGCAAATGGAGTAACAAGAAGTATAATAAGTGCTGCGAAAGAAAGTGTATTAAGCGGTATAAGTTCCTTTCCAGTCGCTTTAGCAAGCACACAAGCACCATACATAAAAAACGCACGGAGAGCAGAGACCTTGAATCCAACAAGAAAAAGAAAAAAAGCAAGTATCACAAATGAAAACTCATAAGCAAATGGAGTAAACAAAGCCAAAGCTTTATAAGAAGTCTCACCCAGGATCCCGAAGTGGAGTCCCGATATAGCAAAAAGATGGGCAGTGCCTGTATCTATGAATGGTAATTTTTCATCTTTTGTCATCGATGAAATGCCAGGCACCGATGAAAGAAAGAGAAAGGCTTCTTCACTTTTCATAGAGAGGAGTATCCTATCCTCTATTGTATTTCTAAGGTTAGTAAAAAAATTGAAGAGAGCTAAGCTTCTGGTCACAGAAACGTCTTCACCAAAAATTGTATAACTACATCCTGTAAATTTTTGAAAATTATCCTGAGAACTATTTTTAGAAATAACTCCTTTCACAACCACGGTGCTGAAAGGCGCAGGATCTGTTTCCGCATACACTCTTGCGCTACCTGAAAATTTTTCGCCCTCTATAGATAAATGTGAAATTTCAAAATTCTTTGTATAACCAGCTCCCTTAGAAAATTCTTTAACCTTTCCTGTAATCTGAGTTTCCACGCCGCATAGATGCTCTGGAATTTCAGGGTTTTTAAAAGGAGCGATAGCTACAGTCGTAGTGAAAATACCTAAGATAAAGAAAAGAATAATATAAATATAGTAACGTTTATCAACAATCAGCAAAAGAAATAATACGAACAAAAAAATAATGCATAGAACAAGAAAATTTCTATTAAAAATAGAAATTAATGAAAAAATACCTGCAATCTCTCCGAATAAAGCAAATAATGCAGGCATTAAGGAATGACTATGAGGTCCTTTATGTTTTCAAATGTTATCTCACCAATCCCAGAAACATTCATAATATCTCTAATATCTCTGAACAAACCATAATCCTTCCTGTACTGAACGATGGCATTAGATTTTACTTCTCCGATTCCAGGTAATGCCTCAAGTTCCTTAGCTGAGGCAATGTTAATATTTATCTTTCCATTAATGTTCGCACCTACAGCATTAGCTGAATTGCCTGAATCGTTTGGATCACTTGAATCTGATAAAGCTATTTGTTTAGCCGGTACAATAATTTCTTCTCCATCTTTCACTTTTCTTGCAAGGTTTATCGCGACAAGGTCTGCATCTTCCGTGGGACCACCAGCTTTTTCTATTGCATCTTTTACGATGCTGTTTATAGGAAGTTCGTATACGTCCGGCTTATTAACCGCACCCACTACATAACTGATAATATAAATAGGTTCTTCCGAATCTTCAATCACTACTTGCTCAGAAGGTACTACCTCCGTCTCTACAAGGTTTTTTCCCACAATCATACCTGTCCCTAACATAACCGCACTCACCAAAACAACTACACTAACCCATTGTTTCCAAGAAAGGTCCTTCATTGTGCCTCCTAATTCATATATCTTCCTATATTAATTTTTATACCAGCCAGGTGTCTCTGCTTCAATATCTTTTATTTATTTAAGTTAGAAAATTTCTTAAATGTAGATTTTCCTGCATATATTGCCGCGCAACCTAATTCCTCTTCTATACGTAAAAGTTGATTATATTTTTCTACTCTTTCAATTCTACATGGCGCACCACTCTTTAATTGGCCTGCATTCATACCAACAACAAAATCAGCGATAAAAGAATCAGCAGTTTCTCCGGATCTATGTGAAACAACTGAAGTAAACCCCGCACTCTCGCCAAGCTTAATTGCCTGCATTGTCTCTGTAATAGTCCCTATTTGGTTAAGCTTTATCAAAACAGAATTAGAGGCCTGTAATTCTATCCCCCGTTGCAATCTTTTAGGGTTAGTAACATAAATATCATCTCCCACAAGCTGAATTTTTTTACCCAACCGCTTTTCTAATTTTACCCAGCCGTTCCAATCTTCCTCTTCAAGACCATCCTCTATAGAGATAAGTGGATAACTATCCGATAAATATTCATAATAATCAATCATCTTTTTTGCTGTCCATTTCTTTCCTTCGTACATATATTTACCCTTCAAGTAAAAAGAGGAAGCAGCAACATCAAGGCCCAAGTAAACATCTTCACCTGGTTTATATCCTGCCTCTTCAATGGCTCTCACAATAAATTTTATTGCCTCTTCGCCGTTTTTTAAATGCGGAGCAAACCCCCCCTCATCTCCTACTCCTATACTGTAGTTACTTTTTTTCAAGATATTTTTTAGGGTATGATACACTTCCGAACCACATCGAAGTGCCTCTCTAAAATTGGAAGCTCCAACAGGTAAAATCAAAAATTCTTGCACATCCAGTCCAGAATCGGCATGTTTTCCTCCATTTAAAATATTAAATTGTGGAACAGGGAGAAGAGTTCCTTTGATTCCGCCAATATATCTGTACAGTGGAACCTCATATTCATTTGCTGTTGCTCTAGCAACTGCCATTGAAACACTAAGTATTGCATTTGCCCCAAGCCTTGCTTTGTTCTCTGTGCCATCAAGATCTATCATTGCTTTATCAATGCCTGCCTGATTTTCTGAAAACATTCCGGTTACTTCCGTAGCAATCAAACCATTCACATTTTCTACCGCTTCCAATACTCCTTTGCCCTTAAATCGTTTAGGTCCACCATCTCGTAATTCTACAGCTTCATATTTTCCAGTCGAAGCACCAGATGGGACTGCTGCTCGTCCTGAAGCCCCATTTTCAAGTAACACTTCTGTTTCTACAGTGGGATTTCCTCTTGAATCTAAAATTTCTCTTGCAAAAATAGAAACAATTTCACTCATTTCCCCCTCCTTAATATTTATATTTCCTTGCGATCCTTTATTGCCATTGATAATGTCACAGAATCAACAAAATCAATTTCTGTGCCCTTCGGAAGGCCAGTAGCAATACGTGTAATTCTAATATTATAAGGTTTCAAAAGCCTCTGAATATAAAGTGCCGTAATATCTCCATTAAAATTAGGATTCGTTGCAATAATAATTTCTTTGACATCTTCTTCGCTAACACGTTTAACAAGCTCTTTCATTTTCAAGTTTTCCGGGGAAATATGATTCATCGGATCAATTCTACCATGAAGAACATGAAAAACCCCATCATAATATTTTCCTTTTTCAATAGCAAACAAATCTCTAATTTCCTCCACAACACAAATGACAGAATGGTTTCTTTTAGGATCAGCACACACATTGCATCTTTCCTTATCTGTAATATTAAAGCATACAGGACATAGCTGAATGTTTTCTTTTGCCTTTTGAATTATACTTACAAATTTCTCGACTTCACTGTTATTCTTGCCAAGAATATATAGAGATATTCTTTCGGCGCTCTTTGGCCCTATACCAGGGAGCGAAGAAATTTCTTTAATAAGCTCCTCAATTCTATCAGGAAAATCGCTCATCTAAGTAACTTAATTCGGAAAACCCGGCATGCTTCCAGGCATTCCAAGTGCGGCTAATTTCTCCTGAGAAATTTTCTTTGCTTTCCCTTGTGCTTCTTTTACTGCGGCGATAATCATATCTTCGAGCATTTCCTTGTCATCTCTAACAATCACTTCTTCAGAAATATCTATAGAAACAATCTCCAATTTACCTGAAACAACTGCTTTTACGACTCCTCCGCCTGCAACACCGGTTATTCTGATTTCTTCCAGTTCTTTATTAATTTCTTCCATCTTTTTCTGTAATTCTTGAGCTTTCTTCATTAATTCATTCATGTTTCTCATTATGTTCATCCTCCTTAACTTGCACTACATCCGTAACAACTCCATCAAACTCCTCTTTTATCAGTTTTACCTCCTCAACATCTTCTGCTTTTTTTATTTCTTCCTTTTTATCAAACATCTTTTCTTCTTCAGGGGAAACAAAAGAAACTCTAAACTTTTTTAGCAAAACTTTTTCTAATATTCTTTTTAATATGTCAATATTATTTGATTTATTTAGCATTTCAATATAAAACTTTTTTTCGGGAATAAGTATAAGCAAATCATCCTTGAGTTCAGCAGGCATTACTCTCATAAACATTGCAGCTAAAGCTGGACTTTCTTTCTTTATCTCTCTTACTATTTCGTCCCAGTGTAGCCTGACAACACCCAGTGTATCAGATCCCTCTATCGGTACCTTTTCTTCTGGTTTGCTTTTTTCTTCCACTTCAAGCTTTCCATTGGTTATGAGCTTTTCCTCTCCAGCACTCTCGCTTATCACAGCAGTCTCTTCATCAATACAGGAAAGTGCAGAAAGTTGAATAGGAAAAAATGGATCAGGAAAAAATTTTAAATCATTTAATGCATTGGCAAAAATAAAAGAAATTTTCACAAGTTTTTTCTCAGAAATATGCTTTGTCTGTTTCTTCATTGCCTTCAAAAACTCTTGATCTCTCCTGCCAGTCAAATGTTCAAATCCAAGAATCTTACCAGTAATAAGATCCTGAAGATACATGAGAAATTCATTGATAAATACCTTGCCATCTTTGCCGCTGTCACCTATCGAGGAGATAATTTGCAATACATCTCCGGAGTCATTGTTAATAATGCTGTACAAAAGATTTTTTAACACATCTTCCTCTGGAATTCCTATAAGCGATCGGACATTATCTTCGCTAATCTCATCAAACATTGTTATAGATTGATCAAGAAAACTCAAAGCATTTCGTAATGAGCCAGACGAAAAGCGAGCAATAAGCATTGCCCCACCATCCATAATCTTTGCATTCTCTAACTCTGCCACTTCTTTTATTTTTCGCACAAGCCCTTCTATCGAAATCGGTTTAAAATAAAAACGTTCACATCGTGAGAGAATCGTTGCAGGAATCTTTTCAGGTGCCGTTGTAGCAAGAATAAAAACCACGTTTTCTGGCGGTTCTTCTAATGTTTTTAATAACGCATTAAATGCGAACGAAGTAAGCATATGTACTTCATCAATGATATAAACCTTATACTTTGAGGAAACAGAAACATACTTTACTTTCTCTCTT
>DAOWNX010000106.1 GCA_030642335.1 Caldisericota bacterium | reverse complement strand
TCATTTCAGTGCACCGTATTTTCGCGTTCTCGTTGAAAACTCCTGCAAGATTTGTAAATATTCCTTTTCAGCGAAATCGGGCCACAACGTATCAGTGAAAATCAGCTCTGAGTATGCAGATTGGTACAAAAGAAAATTGCTCAATCTCTTTTCACCTCCTGTTCTTATAATAAGGTCTGGGTCAGGCTGATCTTTAGTATATAAAAATTGCTTAAATGCTTCTTCTGTAATTTCATGTGTTGTTCCCAAAAGAAGCAATTTTTCTACCGCTTGAACAATTTCTCTTCTACCTCCATAGTTAAGCGCGATATTTAAGACCATTCTATTGTTATTCTTCGTTGTCTTAGCTGCAAACTGTACCATATTCTTGACAAACAGAGGAAGAGGGTCTATATCTCCTATAAAATTAATTTTTACGCCATTTTCGTGCAATTCTGGGATATATGTATTTATAGAATCTACAAATAAATGAAAAAGAAAATTCACCTCTTTTGTGCTTCGTTTCCAATTTTCAGTAGAAAACGTAAAAAGGGTAAGAAATTTTATTCCTTGATTTGCTGATATTTTAGTAATAATTCGAACTGACTTTACGCCATTTTTATGCCCTTCTGTTCGGCTAAGCCCTCTCTCTTCGGCCCAACGACCATTCCCATCCATAATAATTGCTACATGGGCAGGAACAGGACTTTCTTCGCTCATCAAACTTCGAGAATTTCCTTTTCTTTTCTCGTTAGGTGCTCACTTACAATTTTGATATATTTATCAGTAAATTCCTGTACTTTATCCTGCATTCTATATCGATCATCTTCCGATATTTCCTTATCTTTTTCTAAAATCTTAGTTTTATCAATGGCTCGTCTTCTAACACCTCTAATTTCTTCTCTAAAATTTTCTGCCATTTTTTTAATTTGATTTACAATCTTAATTCGTTCTTCTTTGTCCAATTTTGGAAAAGGAAGAGTGATTATTGTACCATCATTACGAGGCATAACACCAAGATTTGCCTTAAGAATCCCCCTTTCAACCTCATTCAAAAGCGATTTATCCCACGGCTCAACAGCAAGAACTCTTGATTTGGGAGTTAAAATTGATGCAACCTGCTTGAGTGGAACAGTTGTTCCATATGCCTGCACGCGTACGGAATCAAGTAATTCAGGCGCAACTCGTATCGCACGAACATGGGAAAACTCTCTTTCCATAGCTTCTATTGCCGCTTTCATTTCATTTTCTACTTCCTGATAAATCTTTTTTTCTAACTCCATTTTATCCCTCCTTTATATGTGTTCCCACACCGCCTTTTAATACAGCTCTAACCAAATTGCCTTTTGTCTTCACATTAAACAATACTATAGGCATTTTAAACTCCCTGCAGAGAGATACGGCAGTTGAGTCCATTGCTCTTAAATTTTTTACAAGAAATTCAGTATAAGATATAGAAGTATACTTATGAGCATTATTAGTCTTTGCTGGATCTGCAGAATAAATTGCATCAACTTTAGTCGCCTTGAATATAGCATCTGCCTTTATTTCTATTGCTCGCAATGCTGCAGTAGTGTCTGTAGTAAAAAAGGGAAGACCTGTCCCTCCCGCAAATATAACAATTCTTCCTTTTTCAAAATGCGCTAACGCTTTTGCGAGAATGTATGGTTCTGCAACTTGCATAAGGCTCAATGACGACATAACTCTCGCATCAATTCCCTTTTTTAAAAGTGCATTTTGAAGCGCAAGAGCATTAATAACAGTGGCAAGCATACCCATATAATCAGCAGTAGTTCTATCTATATGAAGCTCCTTGCTTTCTGATCCTCTAAAGATATTGCCACCACCTATTACAATTCCAACTTCTACCCCTTCTGCCTTCAGTATCTTTACTTGGTCAGCAATCTCCTCTAATACTTTAACATCAATGCCAAATGCCTTTTTCCCAAGAAGAGCCTCTCCGCTAAGTTTTAAAAGAATCCTTTTATAATGTGCCAATTATGCCTCCCCTATTTTAAAGCGAACAAACCTCCCAATTAAAATATTTTCACCAAACTTAGCTATATGTTCCTTAATAAGATCAGCTATAACGATCTTTTCGTTTTTTATATATGGAAGTTCAAGAAGACAATGTTCTTTGTAAAATGACTCGACCTTACCAGCTATTATTTTTTCAACAACATTAGCTGGTTTTTTACCGCCCTCGAACTGCTTCTTATAAATCTCTCTTTCCTTTTCAATTAACTCTGTAGGCACTTCGTCTCTTGAGACGTAATCAGGGTCGGTAGCTGCAATCTGCAATGCAATCTCGTCAGCAAGTTTTTTAAACTCATCAGTTCTTGCAACAAAATCTGTCTCACAATTCAATTCAACCAATACTCCAAGTTGGGCACCTGGGTGTATATATGCTGTTATAATGCCTTGATTTGCCACCCTTCCAGACTTTTTAACTGCTTTTGCAACACCTTTTTCTCTTAAAATTTCAATAGCTTTTTCAATATCGCCATTCGCTTCAGCAAGCGCTTTCTTGCAATCAATAACCCCAGCACTTGTCTTTACACGTAATTCTTTAATAAGATTTAAACTCATTTTGACACCTCTTCATCAAGTTCTTCTTTAATCTCTTCAGTACTGTCTAGATTTTCTTCCTCACTCTTAGTCTTAGCTTTTTCCTGCCTTTTTTCTTCCTCTACTCTTCCTTCCTTTCCCTCGATGATTGCATTTGCAATAATCGATGAAAATAATCTAATAGATCTAATTGCATCATCATTTCCAGGAAGGGGATAATTCATTTCTTCAGGATCTGAATTAGAATCCACAATACCTATCACTGGAATATGCAATCTCCTTGCCTCCAATATCGCACTACGCTCTTTATGCGTATCTGTCACGAAGATCGCAGCAGGAAGAGAAGTTACATTCTTTACTCCTTCAAAAAGTTTACGTAACTTGGCAAATTCTCTTTCGACGCTTACTCGCTCTTTGATAGGTATAGAATCAAGATATCCTTCTGCAACTAATTTTTCAAGTTCATTTAATCTATTAATGCGGGTTTTAATGGTAGAAAAATTAGTGAGTAAACCTCCTACCCACCTCTGGTTCACATACATCATACCGCATCTTTCTGCTTCCTCTTTTACAATGTCCTGAGCTGCTTTTTTTGTTCCTACAAAAATTACAGTTTTTCCTTCTTTTGCAAGATTAGAAATAAAATTATACGCCTCAGCCACCTTCTTAATGGTAATCCTTAGATCAAAAATGTGAATTCCATTTCTCTCTGCGTAGATGTACTCTTTCATCTTTGGGTTCCACCGCTTTGTTTGATGTCCAAAATGTACACCAGCTTCAAGCAGTTCTTTCATTGTCATAATTGCCATTGCTACTACCTCCTATTGTTTTTCCTCCCCTCTTTCTTCTTCTCAGGAACACATTTGTGCACAACCCTGAGAATCCAAAGGGTGCGAATTTCTATACTATATTAAAAGAGAATCAGAAAAAATCAAGTCTTTAAAAATTATTTTGCTAACCACATCCCTTATGCAAAGCTATTACGGTAGCCTATTTGATACACTCTTTATATTGCCCGAAAAATAATAAGAATTTTTTCCAAATTTTCTAATCTTTCTTACAGGTATCCCTGTTTCCCTTGAGAGTATCTCTATGATTCTTGGGCCACAAAACCCCATTTGGCAACGCCCAAATCCTGCCGATGTTCTAAATTTAATGCCCTGCACAGTTGTTGCTCCTCTATGAATTGCTTCAACTATTTCACCCTCGGTCACTTGCTCACACCGACATATGACATGTCCAAATTGAGGATTCTTTGCAACAAGTACCTTTTTCTCTTTACTTGAAAGATCTCTAAATCTCGGTATATTTTTACGCAACGGATTAAAATCCTTACTTCCACGTAATTTAAACCCCAAATCCTTTATTAATTCTACTGCTCTCCCTGCAATCGCATACGAAGCAGTAAAACCAGGAGATTTTATGCCTGCCAAATTAATGAATCCATAAGCTTTATTCGGATAACTTTCTATAATAAAATCCTCAGTAGAAGGTTGCGCCCTTACCCCAGCAAAGTACGTAACAATATCCTGAAGTCTAAGAGAGGGAACTATTCGCTTTGCCCCCATAAACACTTCCATAAGTCCCTTTTTTGTAGTAGAGGTATCTTCCTTATCTACAATCAATTCCGAATTTG
>DAOWNX010000077.1 GCA_030642335.1 Caldisericota bacterium | reverse complement strand
TAGTAGCTAAAATGTAGGGGATATTCAAAAAATGACCTGTAAAAAGAGATTGAGACCATACATCAAGAGCGAAAAAAGATTGAAGTAAAATAAAAAAGGTGTAAACTTTACTTTAAGGAGAAAGTATGGACGGCGAACAAAAGGTTGTTGTATTAGCTGCCTTACTTCATGACATCGGCAAATTTTCTCAGCGAGCAGGCGGGGGAAAATCAGATAATGAATTTTTAATGCCAGTATATAAAGGAAAACCTTCTCATTGGCATGTGCTTTATACAGATGCCTTCATTGAAGATAAAGATACTCTGCCTTTGCCCGACGACATTGAGATTGAAAATGTAAGAGATATAAGGAGTTTTATTGCCAGAAAAGCGGCTGCTCATCATAATCCAGCGGACAATCTTTTAGAACAGTGTATAACAATAGCCGACAGATTATCCTCTGGTTTAGAAAGACTGCCCGATGAAACACCGAGAGACAGGAAATATTTTAAAAAGGCAAGATTGAATGCTATAGTAGATGAGATAGAGCTGAACGAACACAAATTTGAAAGAAAATGGTTTTACCTTTTAAGAGAATTAAAAGGAGACAATATCTTTCCCGTTCAGGGAGAACACATTGAAGATGAAGGTCAATATGAAAAACTCTTTAATGCTTTTAAAGATGAACTGAGGAAAATTAAAGGAAGTTTACCATTCAGACATTATTTATCCTGGCTTTTGAATGTCCTTGAACAATTTACCTGGTCTATCCCTTCTTCTACATATAAGAACTTGCCAGATGTATCCTTATATGACCATTTGAAAGGCACTGCCTCCATAGCAGAGGCACTGTATGTATATCATAGAGAAAAGGGAGAAATTCCAAAAGAATTTGACAAAGAAGCAAAGTTTATCTTAGCCGGCGGTGATTTATCAGGCATACAATCCTATATATTTGGTGTAACAGAAAGCAGTGGAAAAGGTATAACGAGACTGTTTCGTGCTCGTTCTTTTTATCTACAGGCACTTACAAGGTCTGTTGTCTTTTATATTTTAGAGAAACTGGATTTATCAGAGTTAAGTCTGATTATGGATGCAGGTGGAAAATTCATGTTGCTTTTGCCCAATCTTCCAAAAGTTAAAAAAGAAATGAAGAAAATATCTGAAGAGGTAGATAGATTTTTCTGGGATAAATTTAACGGGGAGCTGTCTTTATCTTTGAGTTATGACTTTGAACTTACACAAGAGAATTTTAAACTTGAAAAATTTTATGAGGTTTTGTGGGCATTTGAAGACAGATTAAATGAAGTAAAACAACATAAATTTGAAACAATATTAAAATTTCAAACTCCGATAATAGAGAAGGAGATAGAACATATCTGTAGTATATGTGGAAAAAATCCTGCAGATGAAAAATGTAGTGATGATTTTAACAGAAAAGAAAATACTGATAAGAAGATATGTAAAGATTGCTATGAACAGAAAGAAAAGATTGGTAAGGATTTACCGGGTGCAAATTACATTGTATATGGTAAAGATTTACCTCGCAGTATAAAACTGTTTAAAGATATTGAAGGAGCATTTTTTGAAGACGATAATAAGATAGATACAAATATAATAAATAAAAGTATTTACATTCAAGGACTTAAGGAAGATACAAAATTTGGTAGGGGATATATTGCAGGTTATATGCCACAGATTGCAAAAGAAGATTTAGAAGATGAAGGTTTTTATAAAAAGGCAAAAGAAGAAGATGAAGGGGAAAATCTTACAGGAAAAACAATGACATTTTCACTCATTGCAGAAAAAGCAAAACGTATCAAGGGTGATGAAAAAGTGGGAAGACCACTTTTGGGTGTATTGAAAGCAGATGTAGATAATCTGGGACTTATATTCAGCATTGGATTTGAGAAAAAGAGAGTGTCTTTATCCCGATTTGTATCTCTTTCTCGGATGATAAACTACTTTTTTGCAGGCTATCTGGTGAATTTTATTAAAGAAAGATACAGATATACTTATGTGGTGTTTGCAGGAGGGGATGACCTGTTTCTGGTTGGTCCCTGGAGGCAAATCATTAACCTTACAATGGAGATAAGAGATTTATTTGAAAATTTTTCTGCAAACAATGAGGATATAAGCCTGTCTGCAGGAATTTCTGTTGTAAAACCACATGTGCCTTTAAGGAGAGTGGCAAAAATGGCAGAAGAACTCTTGGAAAAATCAAAAGGATATAGGGAAAATGGCAGATTGAAAAAGGATGCAATTACACTATTTGAACACACATTGAAATGGTCTGATATGAAAAACCAAACAAAATGGAGTAAATGGTTCACAGAAAGGTTTGATGACAAGAAAAGCAATATTACGACGGGATTTTTGTATAGACTTTTGGATTATTCAAGAAGGGCAGAGAGTTTTTTTAGAGCAACAGAAAATGGAGACAAAGTCAATCCAAGAGACGCATTGTATATATCTGCTGCACATTACGATACAAGCAGAAATATTGTTCAGATAAAGAATAATGAATGTATCAATCAGGATGAGGTGGATAGACTTCTTTCGTTGTTTAGTAGGGAAAAAACAGATGGGACAAGAAAGTTACCAGTGGCATTAACCATAGCAATAAATCAATCAAGGAGGTAGATATGATTTCATATAGAGATAAAGATGGAAACATAAGACCCGAATTGCTCAGCGAGGAGGCAGAGAAGGTGGCAAAAAGCTTCGCTGAAAGATACGATAGGTTATCTACAAATCAATTGCGACGATTTTATGGAGATTTTAAACAATTGGAGAAAAAATATAATACAAAAGCAGGGAGTGATAAAGAAAAGGAGAAAGTATTTAAAGAGATATTACCTTTGGTAAAAATGCAGAGGTCAAAATCAGAGTATGCCTTAGCTCGTAAAAGCATAACAAGTGGGTTTAGAAATTTTCTTGTGGAAAATATTCAGTTTATTGATAATTGGCAAAGATTTGAGGATTTCATGCTATATTTTGAGGCGGTTGTAGGTTTTTGTTATGGAAAAGGGGTGCTAAAAGGAAAATAGGAGGAAATAATGAAACTTGAAAATATTAGGGAAATAAAAGGAACAATAAAGCTTCTAACCGGCCTTCATATTGGTGCGGGCAATGAAGTAATAGAGATTGGTGGATTGGATCAGCCTATTATAAAACATCCTATTTCACATGAGCCTTATATACCTGGTTCATCTTTAAAGGGAAAGATGAGGTCTTCATTGGAACTCTATTTAGGTAGATATGGAGAAAATGGGGGACCCTGCCAATGTGGTAAGCCAGATTGTCCTGTATGCACATTATTTGGTGTAAGTGGTTCAAAAAAAGAAAAAGAATCGGAAATTGAAGGTCCTACTAGAATTGCTGTTAGAGATGCATATATGACGAATAAATTTAAAGAGGATTTTGACAGTGGCGAACTTCCTATGGAGATAAAGTATGAAAATATCATAAATAGAATTAGCGGCACAGCAGAGCACCCCAGGCCCCTGGAAAGAGTGCCTGCAGATGTAGAGTTTACACTCAATATTAGTTTAAAAGAATTTGATATAGATAAAGAAAAAAAATTTATGAATACGGTTTTGGCTTGTCTTCGTTTAGTAGAAAAAGATGGTTTAGGCGGTAGTATCTCTCGGGGATGCGGTCAAGTAAAATTTGAAATTGAAGGCATTGAAAACTGGGAAGAAAAGGCAAAAGCTCAATTAAATAAGTTGGAATCTTCTAACGGAGATTGAATGTTTCTAAGATATAGGATTAAAATATTGTCTTCATTGAGGACATATCCTCAGGCAGATACAATATTTGGACATATATGCTGGGGAATGAGATACTTAAAGGGAGAAGAATGTCTCAAGGATTTTTTAAATCAGTATGAAGATGATGTACCTTTACTAATTTCAGATGCTTTTCCTGAAGGCTATTTACCTCGTCCTCTGCTACCACCCTTAAAACATAAAGAGATAGATAATATGGCAAGAGAAAGTAGCGAAAGTAAATTTGAATTTATGAAAAGATTAAAGGGAATAAAGAAAGAGAAGTGGATACCTGTTTCTCTGTGGGAGAAGATAAAGCCTGAAGCATCAGAGAAGCAAATAACAACAAAACTCTTGGAATTATTGGAATTAAAGGAAAGAGAAAGAGAGGAGAAGGAGAAGGAGGAAATTACCGCCCATAACACGATAAATAGAAACACAAATATGACTTTAGAGGAAGGGGGATTGTATTTTACAACAGATACCTGGCTTAATGAAGGAATGGATATTTATGTGAAAGTTAGAGATGATAATGTAAAGAGATTGTGGGAATATATCTGGAAGGAATATATAGAAAAAACAGGATTTGGCAAAGACAAATCCACAGGCAAGGGCGAGATAAGAATTGATATAGATAGTAGTTTTGATTCTGATGTATTTGATGTAGAAGATTACAACTGTTTGATGAGTCTATCGGGTGTTGCATTTCAAAGCTGGCCAGAGAATTTGAATGCATCTTACAAATTACACACAAAATATGGGAAATTGGGTGGCGATTTTGCCATTGGAGGCAACCCATTTAAAAAACCTGTGATTATGATGGAACCCGGGGCAATATTCTATGATGTAAAAGATATTCCTCTAAAAGATCAACTTCTGAAAAATATTCATACAGACAGTCGCATAAGACACTATGGTTTGCCTCTTACTATAGCATTAAGGGTTAGAAATGAATGATGTTTATACAATGGAAATAACATTTTTAACACCAGTGCATATAGGAACAGGGGAGGAACTGAATCCGTTTGATTTTGTCATAAAAGACAAAATGTTGCATTTGATAGATCTGGAAAGATGGTTATCGGATAATTCAGAGAATACCGACATTTCAAATGCCTTTTCTAATAAGAGTTTTACAGATTTAAGGAGATTTGTTGCAGATAACATTGCTTTAGAAAAATATGCAAGAGCAAATATTCCTGTAGAGAGCGATAGATTGATTGAAGACTATAAAGCAGCTTTAAGAGGTTCAAGGGCGGAAAATCAGGTGTTGGTTATGCCATTGCCAAGGGGAATGAAATATGGAAAACCGTATATTCCAGGCTCCAGTATCAAAGGAGCTATAAGAACTGCTGTAGGCAGCGCATTTGTAAAAGATGCAGGTATTACATCTTTTGACAAAAAATATGATGAAAAGATATTTGGGGATATAAAAGGAGATAGGTTTAAAAACATCAAGATTTCCGATGCTCCTGTTTTAGAAAGTTAT
>DAOWNX010000127.1 GCA_030642335.1 Caldisericota bacterium | reverse complement strand
TCTTAGATAGATAAAATGTATCCTGCATAGCTCGGGCTGGATGAAACTCAGGAATATTTAGCGCTTCGAAATTATAATAATCTTCTTCGATTTCAGGGCCAACCATTACATCAAACCCCATAGAAAGAAAGATATCCTCCGCATGAGATATTGTTTGAGAAAGAATGTGCAGCCCCCCTGTATGCAATTTTATACCCGGGAGCGTTACATCAATTTTTTCTTCTTCCAGCTTACGGCTTGCTTCTATCGATTCAGCTCTTTGAATTTCTGCTGATATATTCTTTTCTATGAAACTTTTAAGTTCATTAATCTTTGCGCCAAAATGCTTTCGCCTTTCCTTTGGCACAGTTTTAAAAAGCTGAAAAAGAACGCTTACTTTTCCCTTTCTTCCAAGAAAATAGGTCTCTAATTCTTTCAATTCTTTCAGAGATTTATTTTTTATTTTCTCTTTGAATTCCTCTTTTATTTGTTTGATTTTGTCTTCCATAACAAACCTCCATTTGATTATCAATTTTACACAGAAGTAAAGTAAAGTCAATTAAAAACTTTGTACATAAAAATCATATAAGAGATTATATAGATTTTAATTCAATTATACTAGTTATGTAACAAATCACATTGAATCTACTTTTTCCCTGCAATTATACGCATATATCCCTTCATTTTATGGACATTTTGCAAAAGTTCGCGCAACAGCAGAAAAAGTATATAATAACGTTATGGAACAAAACGCATATGCTAAGATTAACCTTACATTAGAAATTGTTGGAAAACGCCCGGATGGATTCCACAATATTGAATCGATCTTTCAAGAAATTTCGTTGTGTGATGAAATAGAAATAGAAAAAAATAATAAATTGGATATCAAGTTTATTCCCAAAATAAATGCAAAAAAAAGTACAGTTCATGCATCAGCAGAAATATTTTTCAAGAAAACAAGAATAAGAGAACGTGCAAAAATAAGAATTAAAAAAAATATCCCCATAAAATCTGGATTAGGTGGAGGAAGTTCTGATGCTGCAACAACACTACTATTGTTAAACAAACTTTTCAATTATCCACTGAAAAATGATGAAATAATAAACATAGGAGAAACAATCGGATCAGATGTACCCTTTTTTTTCCTTGGAGGCACATCACTTGTAGAAGGAAAAGGGGGAAGGGTACGTCTAATAAGTCCCATTAAAAAACTATATGTTCTGCTTGTAATACCGTCTTTTTCGTTTTCAACAAAAAATTCTTACTCACAAATCAACGGGTTTAATCTTGACAAAACAAATAGCACAAAAAAACTCATATCTGTTCTGGAAAAAAATAAATACGATTTGAGCAAGATAGAAAACTGTCTTCATAATGATTTTGAAAAAATGTATCTAAGTATTGATAAAAAATTTAAATCTACTTTGAGAAATTTAAAACAAAAAACAAGCAAAAAATTCCACTTGACCGGGTCAGGTTCAGCTTTGTTTGCTCTTTTCGACAATATATCTGAGGCACAACAAGCGCAAACCAAACTAAAAATAACAGGCATTAAAACAACACTTACAGAAACAAGATAGCATACAAATAAATATGGGGAATGCAGAACACATCCCCCATATAAAATCAATTGAAAAATACTTACTTAAGCTCTACTTTTGCTCCTGCATCTTCAAGTTTTATTCGGATACTTGACAAGACTTATTTTCCTATTAAAATTATTTATAAGTTAGAATAATCTAACATTGTTAGACATATCTAATAAGGAGGTAATATGAAAGAAATAATACTTGCAATGGCAAGAAGAGAAATTGTAATTGATATAAAAAGTATTGTAAGAAAAGCAGAGTTTCAAAAAGAAGATGTAATAAAGGCACTGCATGTCCTTGCAGCAAGGGGGAAACTAAACTTTGCATTGAATTCAAAAGTTTACTCTCCCTTATACAGTAGATGCCTGTCGAATAAGTTCTGTAGCAGAGAGGTGTAAGAAATGGAATTAACCAAAAACCCTCAGGACTACCTAGTGAATAAGTTCAGGGTCTCATACAATGCGTGTAACTTATATATAAAAGTTAAAATTTTTATTAAAACAATGCTTGTTACTCCAGAAACGAGGGAAAGAAAATGAGACTAACTCAACTGAAACCTAATGAACGGGTAAAAATCGTAGCAATAGAAGGAGGTCATGGCCTGAGACAGAAACTGTATTTAAGAGGCATATCAGAAGGGTGTGATGTTCGCATAGTATCCTGTTTTGGCCCTGTTACGATTGAGGTTAATAGAAACGTTGTTACCATTGGGAGAGGAATGGCCCAAAAAATTAGAGTAGTTAGGAGGTGATAAAATGAAGAAAAAATTGTCAGAAATGAAGTATGGAGAGGAAGGTATTGTAAAAAGCATTGAGGAAGATCTAAGGATTAGAGTGGCAGGAATGGGAATTAGAGTTGGCAAAAAACTCAAAATGGTTACAAAGCAACCCATAAAAGGACCTGTAGTTGTAGTCGTAGACAAATCAACTACCTCCTTGGGGTTGGGGGTTGCAGATAAAATAATTGTGGAGGTGAAAAAATGAAAGTTTTGCTCATGGGTCATCCCAATGTAGGTAAAAGTGTTCTTTTCAACCGCTTAACGGGAACAAATGTTACTGTATCGAATTACCCGGGTACCACAGTTGATTATACAAAAGGATACATGCAATTGGAGAACAAAGAAGTTGAAGTTATAGATGTTCCCGGCACCTTTTCCTTGGAACCGAAAGATAAGGCAGAAGAGGTTGCGGTAAAGATGCTTAAAGAGAACAGAGATGCTGTAGTTGTATGTATAATTGATTCAACCAAAGTCGAACGCGGGCTTTACCTTGCACTTCAAATTATTGAGGAGGGATATCCAGTTGTAATTTCATCGAACATGTGGGATGTTGCCAAAGACAAGAATATACAAATCGATGCAGAAAGGCTTGAACAAATTCTAGGTGTACCGGTGGTGCCTACGATAGCGATAAGCGGTGAAGGAATTAAAGAGTTAGCTTCAAAGATAAAAAAAGCAAAATCAGTTGAAATTGAAACGATTGTTAAGAAAGTTGGAGGTGAGGCATGATGAAACTTACTGTTGATGAGAGATGGGATTTGATTGATAAGATTTCAAAACAAACGGTAAAATTTAAGAAGTATAAGTCTACTTTAAAGGAGGTAATTGGTGAGTTAACAGTAAAACCTTTAACAGGCATACCTATTGCCATAGCTGTTTTGTACGGTTTCTGGAGCGTATTCAGTTCATTCGCAGGGTTCTTTACTGATGGGTTCCTAGTTAAATTATTTGACGAACATTGGCTCCCCTGGATGCAGGGTACTTTCCCGGGTGGATTGCATAATTGGTTCTATAATCTCATGGTAGATGTAGGACATATACAAAATGGAGCTCTTGTACCATCAGATAGTGGTTTTGAATCTATTGATGCCCATACCTCTGTACTGTTCGTTCC
>DAOWNX010000113.1 GCA_030642335.1 Caldisericota bacterium | reverse complement strand
GCAAGTTTTTCTGAAAAAAGATATTCTCTTCCCTCACGCGCAACAATTTTTATAATTCCATCTCCCTCTAAAAGCGCAAGCTCTACCGAATCAGCAATTCTTGATTGCTCCTCCTTTGTAACTCTTACCCTGTCCACTACAATGTCTATATTATGTTTTTTGTTCTTGTCCATTAAAATATTTTCATCCAATGAGTAGGCAATATTGTCCACCATTACCCTTGCAAATCCCTTCCTGAGAAGCTTTTCAAAAAGGGCTTTGTATTCTCCTTTTCTCCCTCTTACAACAGGTGCAAGGATCTCTACTCTCTCTCCTTCCGCCTTTCCAAAAATCTGCTCTACAATTTCATCGCTACTCTGCTTTTTTATAGGCGTACCGTCATTAGGGCAATGCGGAATGCCAATCCTTGCGAAAAGAAGCCTTAGATAATCATATATCTCTGTCATCGTCCCCACTGTTGAGCGTGGATTTTTGCTCCCACTCTTCTGGTCAATAGCAATAGCGGGCGAAAGTCCCTTGATATAATCTACATCAGGTTTTTGCATCAAGCCGATGAACTGCCGCGCATAAGCAGAAAGTGATTCGACATACCGTCTCTGCCCTTCAGCGTAAAGTGTATCAAAGGCAAGGGACGACTTTCCGGAGCCAGACACTCCCGTAATAACCACCAATTTATTTCGCGGTATATGCAATGATATATTTTTTAGGTTATGTGTACGTGCACCTTTTATGTATATTTCGTCGTTCATCCATCCTCTTCAATTTTATTAATTTTTATTTCTTCACGCATAGCTTTACCGGATTCTGCTTTTGCAATATAAGTTGTGATAACAAAAAATGCAGCAAGTACAAACAGATTAAGAAAATAAAGTACAGAGAAAATTACAAGATACCAATACCCCTGAGCTAAGTTGCCCCCTACTGTCATTAATTTCCCGACTAAAAAATAGACAATAAATGCAGCAGAAACAGAAAGAGCTAAAGTGGCAAAAAATTTCTTAATCGAATAAATAAAGCTATGGTAGATACCCTTCCAAAAATCATCTACAGATAAAAAATACGGAACGTACGCAAAGAAAAAATACACTACAACTGCCTCAAGAAAATAGACAAAAGTTGCCAAATATTGCCCAGTAGCATTTTGTGCTAAACGAATAATGATAGGAGATGCTACAAATAAACCTAAAATGATAAGCGCATAGTTCATAAGTATCAATCCATAAAAAGATTTTTCATTTTCCGAAATCTTTACAACCTGCGCAGTTGTTATAAAAAGACCTACAAATGAAAAATTTGTAAATACCCTTACATAGTTAAGAAAATTCTTAAAAATCTGAGTTGCCCCAACAGTAAGCCAGTTTGATGCTCCATTAAGTGCAGCAAATAAAATAAGGAGGAATAATGTTAAATAAAGGTTCTTCCTTGTTTTCTTCTTCTCAATGAAAAACAATGCTGTAAGAGTTAAGACAATAAAAAGAAAATCGAAAAACATCATCAGAGCATCAGCTGTGCTGCTGGAAGGCATTTTAACATAAAGAATGCTCCCCAGACTGCTTGAAAATGAGCTGTATAGAATACGAAGCGCAACAGCAACTGCAACTTCCAACATAAAGCGCCAATCAAAAATATGCCTTACAAGTATCTTACTTTTTTGTGGTAAAATCTTCTCCGTTTCTTCCATTATAAAATTCCCTTTCATTGTTTATTTAATGCAACTAAATTATATCTAAATAAAGTTTTTTTCAAACGATTGACTTTGTATATGAAGCGGGAAATGGATAAAAGAATAATTTAATTAATTAAAAAAATGGAGATGAAACATTGCATTTTCAGGAAAGAAAAGCTATTTAAAAATCTGTTTATGTAAGTTTAAAGCAAGGCAAAAAAAACTATTTTGTCGCTTCGCGTAAAAGACGGGCAATTTTATATATATGGTCAGATATTCTTTCCAGGTCCGACAACATATCTACATATATAATACCTGCGTCAGGAAAACAAACTCCCTGCAAAAGTCTGCCTACATGAGCATCTCTTAGTTGTACTTCCATATCATCAATAGATTGTTCGATATCTTCGATTTCTTTGAATAGTTTCTCATTCATCTTTCCGAAATTTCCTTCAACAAGTTCATATTCATTTTTTACAACATCCATCATAATATGCAAATCTTCTTTCCCTTTTTCAGAAAAAAGAATATTGTTATTAATTTTTTCCACTGTAAGTTGTGACAAGCCATTGACAATATCTCCGATTCTCTCTACCTGGCTTGCAATGTTTATCATTAAATTAATCTTTTTTGAATGTTCTTTTGATAATGTCTTTTGCATTAGAAGAGGCGCAAAAGCTTGAATTTCTCTATTAATGTTATTAATAGCATGCTCTCTCATCTTTATCTCGCTATTAAGTTTCGGTTTGTTTCTATCCACCATAAGGTAAAAGGTCTCTAAATTCTTTTTTACTATACCTGTCATTCGCACTGTCTCATTAAATAGAGCATCAACTGCAAAAGATGGCATTTTAAGAAGTCTTTTATCTAAATACTTCACTCCGCCTTCTATAATTAATTCTTCGCCTGGCACAAGTTTCTTGATAAGCTTAGAAAGCTGATTAACAAATGGGATAAACGAAAGCGCACATGCAATATTAAAAAATGTGTGAGCATTAGCAATTTGTCTCATAAGATCTCCCGATGTCCTTGAAACCAAATTTACATATGGTCTAAATATAATCAGGAAAATAACTGCTCCGACAACATTAAATACGACATGCGAAGCAGCAACTCTTCTCGCCTGAACATTTGCCCCTATACTGGCAATTACTGCCGTAATTGTTGTCCCAATATTTGCCCCTATTACTAACGCAAAAGCAGCGTTCAACGTAATAAGTTTTTGAGCTCCCAATGCCTGTACAATACCAATTGTAACTGAAGAGCTCTGTCCAATAGCAGTAAAACCAGCAGCAACCAAAACACCGAGAATCGGTTTTTCGCTGAGGCGAATAAAAAGATTAACAAAATACGGAGATTCTTTCATAAACGCCACAGAAGCTTCCATAAATTGCATTCCTACAAATATCAAGCCAAAGCCCATCATAGCAGTACCAATTGCCTTGACATGCTCTTTTTTAAAGGAGAAATTAATTAAAAACCCTATTGCAAAAATAAGCAGGCCGTACTTTGTGAGATGGAAAGCAATAATCTGGGCAGTTACTGTGGTTCCGATATTCGCACCAAAAATGATTCCCAGCGTATTCTCAAACCTCAATATCCCGGAGTTTGCAAAGCTTATTACAGTAACCGTAGTAGCAGAACTTGATTGAACAATGGATGTAAAAAGTGTTCCAAGGCCCAGAGCATAAATTGGCTTTGCTGTAATTTTATCAAGCATTTTTTTAAAACCAGTAAAAGCAAAACCTTCCATGCTTTTGCTGGTTAGGGTTATGCCATAAATAAACAGCGTTATACCGCCAATAAATAAAAGGATATTTTGAATATTCATAATTCTATTTTTATAAACAATTTAGAGACCTTGCCCGTACAACACCTACTAGAATAAAAAACAACAGCTACACTTTTTACCATTTAGTTTCCTCTCAAAATCTTCACTTTTTTATAAGATCTTCCCCTATGTAAAACTACTATAATATAATAAATATACGCAAAATTTCAATGCTTTTTAGAAAAACTTCTTTTTTTATGAGCATCAACTAAACCATTCAAATTATCTTTTTTATTCACTTTTTTTT
>DAOWNX010000052.1 GCA_030642335.1 Caldisericota bacterium | reverse complement strand
GAATCGATGAGGTGTTGGTTGAAAAAGGCTTATTTAAAAGTAGATCAGAAGCAAGGCGATTTATTATTGAAGGAAAAATTTTGTTGAATGGTCAACTTGTGCAAAAAGCAGGTACTTTTGTAAAGGATGAAGATCAAATTATCCTTAAAGAAGGGAAAAAGTATGTGAGTAGAGGTGGGCTAAAATTAGAGTTTGCACTTGACCAATTTGGCATTGATCCAAAAGATTTGATTGTTGGAGACATTGGAGCCTCAACTGGAGGATTCACTGATTGCCTGCTTAAGCGTGGCGTAAAGCGAGTATATGCCGTAGATGTTGGTTATGGACAATTTGATTATTCTTTGCGTAATGATAAACGTGTAATTCTTTTAGAAAGAACTAATGCAAGATATTTAACACAAAAGGAAATTCCCGAGCAATTAGATTTGGTTACTATGGATGTATCATTTATTTCCATTGTAAAGATTCTTCCTGCTCTTATTCCTTTGATGAAGGAAGAATCGAGTATTATTTCACTGATTAAACATCAGTTTGAAGGAAAGAAGGAATATCTGAAAAAAGGCATTGTCAAGGATAAAGAGATACACAAAGAGGTATTATTTAATCTTATTGACGATATTTCGCGAATAGGACTTTGTGTTACAGATGCTACATATTCTCCTGTGAAAGGGGGAAAAGGGAATATTGAATTTTTTTTTCTGATAAAAAAACATGAAAAGCTTGTGAATTTTCACCATATTTATAAAATAATAGATGAAGTATGGGAAAGGATGGCAAAATGAAAATAGGAATTTTTTACCTTGATGGAGTAGAAATTAAGGAAAGAGCTGAAAAACTTACTAATTTTTTTAGGAAAAGAAACATAAAAGTATTTCTCAACGAAGAGTTAAGGAGTGCTAAACCCGACAAAGATACTGTTATTGTAAGCCTTGGCGGAGACGGTACTTTCTTGAAGGCCTCACATTTGGGTATAGAAATGGATGTGCCTGTATTCGGTATAAATTTGGGCAATCTTGGTTTTCTTACGGATGTTGAAGCAAAAGATGTTTTTAATGCTGTTGAAGAATTATTAAAAGGAGATTTTTTCATTGAGAAAAGAGCCGTTCTTAAGGGATTAAGGTTTGGTGAGGGAGGAAAAGAAGACACATTTTTTGCTGTCAATGATTTTGTTTTGATGCGGTCTATCCGGGAAAGAATGATGTTTGCCGAAATTTTTGTTAATGGGATACGGGCTGGAAAGTTTAGAAGTGATGGAATTGTTATTGCAACGCCTACGGGTTCTACTGCTTATGCCCTTTCTCTTGGAGCTCCCATTATCACTCCATCTGCTTCTGTGTATGAACTTGTGTTTATTGCACCACATAAGCTTTCGGCAAGGCCTGTTATTTTTTCTGGAGAGGACCATCTTTCTTTGAGAATTCTTTCAAAAGAACCTATTTCTTTTCAGAGGGACGGCGAAGAAGTTCTCAAACTAAAGATGTTTGACAGAGTAACCTTTGAAAAAGCCAAGCGAGAGCTATGTGTTGTGCACTTGAAAAAGAAAAACTTTTTTGATGTATTGAACAAGAAGTTTGGATGGGGGGAATAAATGCTTGCTGGCATTCTACTGACAAATTTTGCAATAGCTAAAAAAGTTGAGTTGTCTTTTGACAGTAATCTTGTTATTATTTCCGGGGAAACAGGTACAGGTAAAACAATCTTGATGAGAGCACTTACAGCAGCTTGTGGCGGGAATGCAACAAGCAATTTGATCCGAGCAGGAAGTAATAAAGCGCAGGTTGAAGTAAGTTTTATGCTTGACGGTGCATCCAAAGGAGTCGATGTTCTAAAGAAACTTTCTCTCTTCGAAGGGGAACCAATAGTGATACTTTCCAGGGTGATCGATAAAAACAGGACAAAGGGTATCATTAACGGTCACCCTATGCCAATAAAGAGCTTGATGGAATTGGGATCCAGTCTTATTGATATGCACGGACAGCATGAGGTGCAATCTTTACTGAACAGCTCTACACATATTTTGTCTCTCGATCGGTTTGGCGGGGAGACTCTTATCTCTTTGAAAGAAAAGGTGATTTCAGAAATTGCTGCCTACAGGAGAATTTTAAAAGATTTGAACGATCTGATTGAGCAGGATAAAAAATATCGAGAAGAGCGAGATTTTATTAATTTTGAGGTCGAAGAGCTTGAAAAAGCAGAACTACAACAAGAAGAGGAAGAAGAGTTAATTAAAGAAGAAAAAATATTATCTAATGCACAGGAACTTGCAAATCTTATTGACAAATCGAGGACTTCTATATCGGGTGAAGAAAATCGTAGCATTTTAGATCTTGCTGAATTAGTTTCTGCAAATCTTAAACGTGCTTCTGTTATTGATCCTGATCTTTCCTCTCTCAATGAACAGATAGAGAGTATAAGTGTTCAACTTAAGGAGCTCGATAGAGACCTTGCGCGATATGACGGGACTATTGTTTTTGATGTAGATCGTCTTTCTTTTATTGAAGAGAGACTTTCTTTGTTATCTGCATTAAAACTGAAGTATAAGAAAACAGTTCCTGAATTAATTAACTACTTGAGTGAACTAGAAGAACGGTTACAATCTTTTACTTCACTCGAAGAGAAAATTGAGGAGTTGAGTAAACAAAAAGAAGAATTTCTTTCCAAAATAAAAATAGATGTTTCAGAGCTTTCTTTAATGCGAAAGGAGACTGCAAGCAGATTTCAAAAAGAAGTACTAAACGAATTAAAGGACCTCGCCATGGAAAATGCTGATTTCAAAGTGTCATTTAAGAATGTTGCAGATGAAAACGGGATAGAAATAGATGGCAAAATGGTAAAACTTTTTCCTGATGGTATTGATCTTGTTGAATTTCTCATTGCTCCAAATCCAGGCGAAGGGTTTAAACCTCTTGCGTCCATTGCTTCTGGGGGAGAGCTTTCCAGGGTGACACTTGCAATAAAGAAGGTGCTTGCTGAAGTAGATGAAATTCCTGTGCTTATATTTGATGAAGTAGATGCAGGGATAGGAGGAAAGACGGGCGAAAAAATAGCGGAGAAATTACGTGAGATAGCTAAGTATAGACAGGTAATCTGTATAACACATCTTCCACAAATTGCGTCTCTTCCTGGAGAACATTTTGTGGTGGAAAAAACGGTTGAAGATGGTGAAACATTTCTTAAGGCAAGAAAGCTTGAGGAATGCGAAAGAGTTAACGAGATTGCCCGGATGATTTCGGGTACAAATGTTACTACAACTACAATAAGTCAGGCTAAAGAGCTGATAGGCAGGTGGCAATGAAAATTTTGGTAATCAATCCAGGCTCTACATCAACTAAAGTTGCTGTTTTTGGTGATAGAGAACCTATTTTTATAGAATCTATTCATCATCCCTCAGGCGTTCTTTCGCAGTTTAGTTCGCTTAAAGAACAAAAGGATTTTCGTAAAGAAAAGATTATAGAGGTTTTAAAAAAGCATAATATTTCTTTAGATCAATTGGAGATTGTCATCGGAAGGGGTGGTATTTTAAAGCCAATTGAGGCAGGTACTTATCGTGTAAATAATAGATTAATGAACGATTTGATCCAGTCGAAGGTGAAGCATGCTTCTAATCTTGGTGGCATTATTGCATATGAGATAGCGACAGATCTTGGTATTCCCGCGTATATAGCAGATCCTGTTTCTGTTGATGAGTTTGAAGAGATTGCAAGAATATCTGGATTAAAGGAGATAAACAGGATTTCATTACCCCATACATTAAATATTAGAGCTAATGCGTTTCAATACGCAGAAGAGAGAAGTAAGCGATTTGAAGATTTGAATATTATTGTTGCGCATCTGGGAGGGGGGATATCCATTGCGCCTTTAAAAAATGGAAAAATTGTTGATGTAAATAATGCGAACGAAGGAGGGCCATTTTCACCTGAACGAACAGGAAGTTTGCCGTCAATTAATGTCGTAAAGGTGTCATATTCTGGTAAATATGATCACAATGAACTTGTCCGTCTCTTCACAAAAAGGGGTGGTCTTGTTTCTTATCTTGGTGTAAATAATATGCTTGAAGTAATAGAAAAAATCCGAACAGGGGATAAATACGCAAAGTTTATAGTTGATGCAATGTGTTATCAAATTGCTAAAGAAATTGGCGCTATGGCAACTGTTTTGAGGGGAAATGTCGAGGCAATAATCTTTATTGGCGGCCTTTCATACAACAAAGAGCTAATTGCTGAGGTGAGCAAGAGAGTAAGCTGGATTGCTCCAATTGTTGTTTACCCTGGAGATAAAGAGATGAGGGCTCTTGCAATGGCTGCATTCAGAGTTTTAAACGGTGAAGAAAAAGAACGAGAGTATATTTAAGGAGGCATTGATGATAAATAGTTTTGAAGAATTGTTTTCGCATCTTAAAGGAAAAGGTAGAGAAAACATTGTTGTAGCAGGGGGGGAGGATATTGAAGCAGTAAAGGCGGTAAAAGAAAGCTATGACTATGGTTTTGGCAGAGGCATACTTGTGGGTGATAGAGACAAGATAGAGGGCGTGTTATCTCAGTTTCCTGATAAGGGTTTTATAGAAGATATTGTTCATGCAGTTACCGATGAAGAAAAAAGTTCTTTTGCTGTGCAGAGAGTAAAGAATGGAGGCGTTCTTCTAAAAGGACAGGTAAAGACTTCTAAACTTCTAAAAGAAGTTTTAGACAAGGAAAATGGGTTAAGAACCGGCAACATTATAAGCGATGTGTTTGTATTCGAAGATCAGCAAGAAGAAGAGCGAAAGCTCGTACTTATGAGTGATGGTGGTGTAAATATTAAGCCAGATATTAACACTCTTATTTCTATTGTTAAAAATGTTGTTATGGTTGCTCATAAATTAGGAAAAGAGAACCCGCTTGTAGCTATGCTTGCTGCGGTAGAAGTAGTGAACCCTGATATGGAGGAAACAATTGCTGCAGCTCTTATTTCTCAAATGAATAAACGAGGGCAGATAAAAAGTTGCACGATTGATGGACCATTAGCCCTTGATAATGCCATTTCGCAGTATGCTGCAAAGAAAAAGGGAATTAAATCTGCTGTAGCAGGTATAGCAGATATTTTAATAGTACCAAATATTGCTGCAGGAAATATTTTTGGAAAAGCTCTTACATATTATGCAAATTTTAAAAATGGTCATATAATAGTGGGAACAAAAGTACCTGTGATGATACCTTCACGTGCTGATACAAGTGATGTTAAATTTAATTCAATAGCACTTGCAATTGCGAGCAAAAACGAATAATGGGAGGCTAGTAATGGAACAAATTAAACGATTAGATGAGATTGTAGAAGCTGTAAAAAGTAGAAAGAAGAGAGTTTTATCAGTTGCTTATGGACAGGATGTTCATACTCTTCAAGCTGTTGAAAAGGGAGTAAGGGAAGGGCTGTTTAATGCAATAAATTTTGCAAGCAAAAAAGAGGTTAAAAGAGTTGCCAGTGGAAACGGTATTGATATTTCTCTTTTTGAGATTGTCGATGTCCCGGACGAGAAGGAAGCAATCAGGCAGGCTGTTAGGTGCGTAAAAGAAAAAAGAGCAGATGTACTTATGAAAGGATTTTGTCAAACTGCAAACTATATGAGAGGTATTTTAGATAAAGAGGAAGGACTTCTCCCTCCGGGAAATATTCTTTCTCATACCACTGTTATAGAAATTTCTACTTATCCTAAATTACTTGTTGTTTCGGATGTTGCTGTAATACCATTTCCCGATCTTAAAATGAAGGCGCAAATGATTAACTACAATGCAAGCATTGTTCGTAAATTTGGAGTGGCTGTACCAAAAGTTGCTGTAATTGCAGCAGTGGAGACTGTAAATTTGAAGATGCAGGCAACTATAGATGGGGCATTGCTTTCTAAAATGAATGAAAGAGGGCAAATTAGCGGCTGTGTGGTTGATGGACCGCTCGCACTGGATCTTGCAGTTTCTAAAGAATCGGCATTGATTAAAAAAGTGAAATCTGAAGTTGCAGGAGATGCTGATATTTTGATTTTTCCTAATATTGAAACCGGAAATACATTTTATAAATCTACTACAAAATTAGGAAATGCTAAGATTGCAGCTGTTGTGACTGGCGCAACTGCACCAGCTGTTCTTACTTCTCGCGGCGATAGTGAAGAATCTAAATTTTATTCTTTAGCATTAGCTGCGTTTATTTCAGAGAAATAAATATTTAGCAAAATATGATATAATAAAAAATAGTTTAAATGTTGAAAAAACGATATAAGGGGTGTAAAAATGGGTGAAAATGGTAAAAAAGGGTTTTATGACGAAGTAAATCCTGAAGATGTAGAGTCAATTCTTACAAAAGCAGGCGAAGAGAAATTACCGCGTAGGAAAATTAAAGAAGCTGTTTCCGAAGAAGTAGAGCCAAGTTCTGTTGAAGCAAATGAAGAGGAATTAGAACACGAGGTAGTTAAAGAAGCTGTTTCCGAAGAAATAGAGCCAAGTTCTGTTGAAGCAAATGAAGAGAAATTAGAACACGAGGCAGTTGAAGAAGCTGTTTCCGAAGAAGTAGAGCCAAGTTCTGTTGAAGCAAATGAAGAGGAATTAGAACACGAATCAATTGAAGAAATTATT
>DAOWNX010000160.1 GCA_030642335.1 Caldisericota bacterium | reverse complement strand
TGAAAAAGCTAAAATTGTAGCAAAAGAGAATGGTGCAAAAATAGTAAAAATTTTGAATGTTTCAGCACCTTTTCACTCTTCCTTGATGGAACCTGTAGTGCCTGAAATGAGTAAATTTATCGACTCTGTGCAATTTAATAAACCTGCTATTCCTGTTGTGCAAAATGCTACAGGAAAAGTTGTGAGCGCAGTGGAGGAGATAAAAGAAAATTTAAAAAAGCAACTTACATCACCGGTTCTTTGGACAAACTCGGTGAATATAATGTCAGAAATGGGTGTGGAAAAATTTATTGAAGTAGGACCCAAGAATGTCTTAAAAGGATTAATAGGGAGGACATTGAGTGAGTGTGAAATAGAAACCGTGGAGGTGTTGCTAAATGCTTAATATTGATTTAACAGGATTAACGGCAGTTGTTACTGGTGGTTCTCGAGGAATAGGTAGAGGTATTACGCTTGCACTTGCAGATTGCGGTGCAGATGTAGCTATTATTTACGCTCATAGCAGTGAAGCTGCATTGAGAGTGAAGGATGAAGTAAAAAAGAAAGAGAAAAGGAGTCTTGCTTTAAAGTGTGATGTATCGCACGAAGAAGATGTGGTAAGGACCCTGGAAAATGTGAATAATGAGTTTGGTCGTATTGATATTCTTGTGAACAATGCAGGGATCAACAGAGATACATTGATGTTACGAATGACTTCCGAAAATTGGGATGAAGTAATTAGAACAAACCTTAAAGGTACATTTCTTATGACCAAGCATGCCACTAAATATATGATACAAACTAAATTTGGGCGAATTATTAATATTTCTTCTATTGTAGGTATTACAGGAAATGTGGGACAGGCAAACTATGTTGCTTCGAAAGCTGGAATAATAGGTTTAACCAAAACTACTGCAATAGAATATGCATCAAGGAATATTACTGCTAATGCTATTGCACCTGGTTTTATCGAGACGGATATGACAAAGAAGCTACCGGATCGCGTGAGAGGGGAATTTCTGAAAAGAGTTTTGAGGCGAAGAGTTGGAACACCTCAGGATATTGCAAATGTTGTAGCATTTCTTGTTTCTCCTCTTGCCTCTTATCTAACTGGAACTGTAATTGTTGTAGATGGAGGATTATCTTTAGGTTAATAATAGATAAATTAATATACCGGAGTTTTAATTTTTTCAGAGAAAAACCATTTATTCAGGTATATTGATTTATCTTTAAGTGTTGCTTTTGAAAAAAGTAAATTTGATTATAATATTTTTTGTAGATGTAGTTATTTTAATTTAAAAATAAAAGGAGGTTTTATTGAAATGGAAGAAAAAGAAATTAGAGAAAAGGTGAAGACAATTATTAAAGACAAATTAGGTGTGGAGGATGACAAGATTGTTGATGATGCAAAGTATGTTGATGATTTAGGTGCGGATTCTTTGAGTCTTGTGGACATTGCTATGGCATTTGAAGATGATTTTGGAATGAAGATCCCGGATGAAGATATTGAAAAAATTACGTCGGTCAAAGATACTATTCAATATATCAAGGAGCATGTAGAATAGTTATGAGAAGAGTTGTTGTAACAGGTCTAGGTGTAGTATCTCCTATTGGTATTGGGGTAGATACCTTTTTTGAGGCGCTTCAAAATGGACAATCTGGCGTTGGTAGGATTTCACTTTTTGATCCGTCTGATTATTCTGTTCAAATTGCAGGCGAGGTAAAAGATTTTAAGCCTGAGCAATATTTTGATGTAAAAGATGCAAAAAGGCTTGATAGGGTTCAACAATTCGCTTCTGTTGCTGCAAAAGAAGCAATAGAAAATGCTAATATTATACCAGAGAAAGAAGATCTTGAAAAAATTGGGGTGTATGTCACTTCTGCTGTAGGCGGGTCGCGTTCAATAGAAGAGCAACAGAATGTGCTTATGGAACGAGGTCCCAGACGAATAATTCCGTTCCTTATTACTCAATTAATTATTGATACTATTCCAGCGTACATTGCTATCAAATATGGTTTCAAGGGTGCAACACTTTCCACGGTAAGTGCTTGTGCATCATCCACTCAAGTAATTGGTGAGGCACTTCTTGCCATTCAGAGAGGGGATCTTGATGTTATAGTTGCCGGAGGTGCTGATGCAGCGGTTACACCGTTGGGAGTTGCTGCTTTTGCATCTATGAGAGCACTCTCAAAACGTAATGATGCTCCTGAAAAAGCTTCTCGCCCTTTTGATAAAAATAGGGATGGTTTTGTTATGGGTGAAGGTGCTGGGATGCTTATTCTTGAATCTTTAGAGCATGCAGAGAAACGAGGAGCTCATATTTATGCTGAACTTTCAGGGTATGCTTCTACAACAGATGCTTACCATATTACAGCGCCTGACCCTGAAGTAAACCAGATTAAGCGCGTAATGCGAGTTGCTATGGAAAAAGCTGGAGTAACAGGAGTGGATTATATTAATGCGCATGGCACATCCACTCCCTTGAATGACAAATACGAAACGAAGGCAATTAAAGAAGTATTTGGTGAAAAGGCATATGATATTCCTGTGACTTCTACAAAATCTATGATAGGCCATTTATTGGGTGCTTCTGGATCTGCTGAGTGCGTTGCTACAGTACTCTCGATAAAG
>DAOWNX010000062.1 GCA_030642335.1 Caldisericota bacterium | reverse complement strand
TTATATTCTTGCAACTTTTTTTTATAGTTTCCTTTTTCCATTATAACAAGAATTTTATTTTTATCATAAAATGCAATCATTTCGTTTTCTACAGAAAATTTATCCACTGTATCAAGTATATTCAAATCATTTAGATTAACAAACAACAAAGTGAAATTTTCATTCCAACTTTTGCTTGTGAAATCAGCAAAAAAGTTATTTTCTAATTCCCCTTCCTTGTTTATAATATGTCCTTTGGATGAGATTGCAAAATCTCCATCTGAAAAATGGATAGTGCCAAGTATTGTTTCATTATAAAATACGTAAACACTGAGGGGTTTCCTGTGGATTTTTGCTGGAATTTTTAACTGATACACAGAATATAAGGTACCTACTTTTTTAAATATATCATCAAGACTGATCTCTATGTTACTATAAACCCGTATGCGCTCTGCCGGGAGAAGTGGTGATAGGAGTACGAGTAAGAGGATGACAGTTATAATTAAAAGGATGAGTTTTTTCATTTACCTCTCTTTAATGCTTCTTTGATGATGTAAGCAGTGAGATTATCAAAGGTTATTCCGTCTGCTTTTGCAGCATCTGGAACTAAACTTGTTTCAGTAAATCCAGGTATCGTGTTTGCTTCCAGGGCGAATGGTATATTGTTTGCGACAATAAAGTCTATTCTTGCGAAATCTCTAAGGCCAAATTCTTCGTAGATTAATATAGCATTTCTTTTTGCTTTTTCGTATACATTTTTAGGGATTCGTGCTGGAATGATATGACGCGACATTCCGGGCACATACTTTGATTCGTAATCATAGAATTCATTTTCTGGTACAATTTCGATAATTGGAAGCGCTTTAATATTGTTTCCGCTTCCTATAATTGATACGGTAATTTCTTTTCCCTCAAGAAATTCCTCTGCAATAACAGTATCACTAAATGAAAATGCTTTGTCTAATCCTTTTTTAAAGGTTTTTTCATTGTTTACTATGCTTATTCCTATTGTAGAACCTTGATCAACTGGTTTTACAACGAGTTTATTGTTTCTTAGGTAATGCACAATTTCTTTGAATAGGACTTTTTCTTTCTTCTTGATTGGATAGTAGTTGGCCGTTTCGATTTTTTGAGCTGTCAAAAGTTGCTTTGTTATAAGCTTATTCATGCAGATTGCACTGGCAAGTACGTCAGAGCCAGTATATGGTATATTTGCTATTTCAAGAGCTCCTTGTACAGTTCCATCTTCTCCATATTTTCCGTGTAGTGCAACAAAAACAACGTCAGGGGCAAAATTCTCTAAAATCTTCTCTAATTTGCCTTTGAAATCAAATGTTTTTACAATAAAACCATTTCTTTTAAGGCTTTTAGCAATTGCTTTTCCACTTCCAATAGATACTTCTCTTTCTTCTGAAAGGCCACCATATAAAACTAGTATTTTCTTGTTCATTTTAGCTTCTAAAATTGCCTGCAAGTTTTATTTCGAGCTCCAGAACAAGATCTTTTTTTCTGTGCACTTGTTGTTGTGCCTTCCTTATGAGATGTATTACATCTGATGCTGTTGCTTTTCCTAGATTGATTATAAAATTTGCATGCATATCCGATATCATTGCATCTCCCATTCTTAGACCTTTACAATTTGTTTCTTCCAATACTTTGCCAGCATATGTTGTAGGCGGATTTTTGAATATGCTACCTGCACATGGATAATCTAGAGGTTGGTGCTCTTTCTTTATCTTACTGAATATTTCCACTTTTTTTCTGATTTCTACTGGATCTTGATTTTCTAAAACTAAGAATGCATCCAGAAGAATTAGTGGTTCGTTTTGCAAGATACTGTACCTATAGTTAAATTTCAGGTCATCATGGTACAGCTTGTATATCTTTCCATCCATTCCAATTACGGTGACGTATTTTATGAATTTACTTATAAAGTGAGAATTACTGCCAGCATTCATTACAATAGATCCACCAATTACACCTGGAATCTTGGCCGCGAATTCTATTCCTCCGAGTCCTTTCTCCATTGATTTATTAATTAATTCTTGCAGGGATATCCCCCCCTGTGTAATGACTGTATTTCTATCGAATTGAACATTTTTTATTTTATTGGCAATTTGAATTACTATACCATCTATTCCGTTATCCGAAACAAGCAGATTTGTTCCATTTCCTACTGCCATTATGGGTAGTTTGTTCTTCTTTGCCCATTCAATAATATTTTTTATATCTTCGAAATTTTCTGGTTTGCAAAAGATTTGTGCTGGCCCTCCGATATGAAAAGAGGTATGGTTTGCCATTGGTTCGTTTTCAATCACTTCACCTTTCACTACTTCACGAAGTTTATCAATGCTTCTTCTCACATGCTACTCCTTTTAAAAACCTTATTAAAGAAGGAGAAAAATTTTCTATATCTCCTGGCCCTAATAATACTATTAAATCATTTCTTTTCAAGATTTTTCTCAATATCTGTGTTACATCCTCCAATTGTTTCCTGTAGTATACTTCTTTTTCTTCATTTTTTTCTTTAATCCATTTATTTATTACACTGCCATTAATACCTTTTATAGGGGCTTCAAAAGCAGGATAAATATCTGTAGATATGATAATATCGGCATAGTGAAACGGTTTGGCAATGTTTTGCTTGAGTGCATTTACTCTGCTGTATCTGTGAGGCTGGAATACTGCGATGATTCTTTTGCTTGGGAAATGCTTTTTTATTGCATTGAGCGTTGATTCAATTTCTGTTGGATGGTCAGCATGGTCATCAATTACGGTAATACCCTTTATCTCTCCTCTTATTTTCATTCTTCTGTTTGGCATGGAAAAACTTTCTAAAGAGATTAGTGTGTCTTTAATTTTTATTCCAGAAAGATGTGCAACAGAAATTGCAGCAAGTGCGTTGAGTACGTTTTTATCTCCGTAAGAGGGGATAAATCCTCTTTCTATAAATTTTCTTAAGTAAAATAGATCAAATTCTGTTCCTGATGCGGAATATTTGATGTTTGTTGCAAAAATATTTGCTTTTTTATTTTTTATACTGTAAAAGAATGTGTTTGTATCTGAGAGGTTTGCAATAGAAAAGGCATTTTTATCATCTCTACATATTACCTTTTTTTCTGACTTATTTTGAAGTGTTTTGAACGCTTGCTTTAAGTTTTTAAAGCTATTTTGGTATGCTCCAAGATGATCCTTATCGATATTTGTTATTACAAGGATTTTAGGTTCGAAAAAAAGAAACGATCTATCACTTTCATCCGATTCGATGACAAATAATTCCGCAGTTTTATCAAATGAATCAAATTCTTCTTCTTCTCCGCCTATATAGACATTGGTTTTTTTGCCATTTTCTTTTAAAATATATCCAATAAATGCTGTTGTAGTTGTTTTACCATGAGTGCCTGATACTACTATGGTTTTAAATTTTTTTGTGATTTCGGCAAGTGCTTCTCCTCTTTTTTTAATTGTAATGCCTATTTTTTTTGCTTGAATTAATTCCTCATTTGAAGAAGGTATGGCCGAAGAGTAAATTACAAGATCAATACTTTTGTTTATGTGGTTTTTATTGTGTCCTATGTAGATATTAATTCCTTCGTTTTGTAATTTTTCTGTTTCTTTGTTGCTTTTTATATCTGAGCCAAAAATTTCATCGCCGAAATCTTTGAGTAAAAGTGCAAGCTTATTCATTCCTGCACCGCCAATGCCTACAAAGAATATTTTACTCATTTATTTCGCTCCTAACTTTATTGTACATAATTTCTTCACTATTTTCTGGGAATATTCCTTCTGTATTATTTTTCATTGTTTTTATTATATCGGGATGGGTGAGATAGTAAATAATTTTATTCAGCAGCATGTTCTCTGATAACGTTGATTCTTTTATAAGATCTATACATCCTTTACTTTTGAGAAAAAGTGCATTTTTTTCTTGATGATTGTCTCTGGCGTGTGGATATGGTATGATAATTCCCGGAACTCCCCTTCTCGTTAGTTCAGTAAGAGTCATTGCGCCAGCTCTTGATACTGCAAAATTGGCTGCTCCAATAGCGTATTCTGCTTCTTCTAAATATGATATTATTTTTACTCTTGGCGAAAGAGTTTTATTTTTTTTGGTTATAACCCGGTAATCTCGTTCTCCTGTTATAAATATGATTTGAATATTTCTACTCTTGAACAAAAGTTTTTTTATGATATTTGAAAATGTGTCGTTTATTTTTTTTGCTCCCCCACTTCCTCCGAGAACGAGGAGTGTAGGTTTGTCATCAAACTTAAAGAAATTTAATGCGTCTTTTCTTTTTATGTTAACAATTTTCTTTCTTATAGGATTGCCGGTAAAAACTGTTTTTCCTCCGTCAAAGAAACCATAAATATTAGGAAAGCCCATAAAGATCTTCTTGCTTTTTTTTGCAAACAATCTATTAGCACGGCCTGGTACAATGTTTTGTTCATAAAGGAATACGGGTATATTTTTTGTTATCGCTGCAAAGACTATAGGCGCTGAAACATATCCGCCAGCTCCAATTACTGCATCAATATTTTCTTCTCTTAATGTGCGATATGCCTCTTTAATTCCTATACTTGCTTTGCGCACAAATTTTGAAAACTTTTTTGGACTAAATTCTAGCGCAGCAGATTCTATTGTTCTTGTACAAAGTTTATGCGCTTTATATATATTTTCTTCTTTACTGTTTTTTCTTCCAACAAGAACAACTTCAACTCCGTTTTTTATAAATGTTTTTGCGATTGAAACAACTGGATAAATATGGCCTCCCGTCCCTCCGCCTGCAATAAGTATTTTCATTTTATTCACCACTCTTTTTCGCTATGTTTATAAGAATACCAACACCGGTAAGGTTTGCTAACATGCTGTTGCCACCGAAGCTTATGAATGGCAATGTGATACCAGTAACGGGAAGTAATCCTATATTTGTTGATATATTTACCAGGGCAGAAAGTGCAATATTTAGAATAATGCCCACTGCTAATAATCTGGAAAAAGTGCTTCCCGTATTTTTTGCAATTTTGAATCCTGTATATATCAGTGCAATAAAGAGGGCTATTATTATAGTACACCCTATTATGCCAAATTCTTCTGCTGTGATAGCGAATATAAAATCTGCGGTTTTTTCTGGAAGTTTTCCGTATTTGAACATGCTTCTCATAAAACCTGTGCCAATTATTCCGCCTCTTGCAATTGCTCTGAATGATTGGAGCGCCTGATAGCCTTCACCTGTAGGAGCACTATAAGGATTAAGGAAGAAAACTATTCTTTTTTTCCAGCTTTGGTTATTCATTATAGCTATGGCTCCCAACATTATTGTAGGGATCGAAACAATGCAGAAATCTATTAGCTTCATTCCACTAACCAATAATAATGCTCCGCATGTCAGCATTATTATTATCCCGCTTCCCATATCTGGTTCTATAATTACGAGTCCCGATATAAGGATTACTACTCCAAGAAGAATTATGTATATTTTTTTGTTATAATCTTCTCTTAATTTTGTGGAAACTACTTTTGAAATAAGTATTGAGAGAACGAGAGAGGCATATTGTGAGGGCTGAATTGTAAACGGTAGCCCTACATACAGCCACCTTCTGGATGTTTCTCCTGTTGTGAAGAAAAGAGATATCAAAACGAGGAAAAATAAAACAGTGGAAATGTCTTTAAGCTTTGTATGATTAAAATATGAAAACAAAATGAGAGAAACTGTCCCGATACCTACATATAAGAGCTGTTTGTAAAAGATTGTCAAGGACAGGCTGGTTGATGTAGACGGGCTTATACTAAAATTCATAAGTAATCCTATCCCGACAAGAGCGTATGAAGAAAATAACAATGTATGTATATCAGATGTTTTTTGTTCTTTATTCATAGGCTATTTACTATTTTTTTGAATTTATCTCCTCTGTCTTCAAAAT
>DAOWNX010000012.1 GCA_030642335.1 Caldisericota bacterium | reverse complement strand
GTTTTCGCTCTTGTTGGTTTCGCAGTACTTGAAATACTCAAGTATAAAAAGAAATTGACAAAACTCTTTGTGATGATGAGCATAGATGTATTCTTGCTTATTACGTTTTTGGTTTCTGGAGTAACAGGTGTTCTTCTTGTCTTTGAGATAACCCCCTTATCAACCGTTTTACACACAGAATTCTCGTTATTATTAGTTGCAGGAGTTCTAGTGCATCTAATTGATCATCTCGGTTTCTACAAGATATTGTTCAGGAACGCAAGGTAAACAAATAATTTTGTAATGGTAATCAGAATATTATAATAAGATAATGAAAAAAATATTAGTAGTAGATGACGAAGAGAATATAAGGGATCTTTTAAGCATCTACTTGCAAAAAGCAGGGTTTGATACCGTACAGGCAAAAAACGGACAGGAGGCATTGGATCTCTTTGAGAAAGAAAAACCCCACCTCATTATTTTAGATCTTATGATCCCATACGTGAATGGAATAGCAGTTGCCAAAAAAATCCGCGGGCATTCAAACGTACCGATTCTTATGCTCACCGCTAAAGCAGAAGAAGACGATAGAATAAGCGGGCTAGAATTAGGAGCAGATGATTACGTGGTAAAACCTTTTAGCCCCAGAGAAGTTGTAGCAAGAGTAAAGAGCTTGCTGAGAAGAAGCTACTCTGACGAACGAATAATAAAGATAAGAGACCTTGAGATACACCCAAAAAAGATGAAAGTAGTAAAAAAAGGCACAGAAATTACATTAACTACAAAGGAATTTAAAATATTAACAATACTCGCAGAAAAACCCGGTGTAGTGTTCTCAAGAGAGCAGATTATGGACAAAACTTATACAGAATATGATGAAGTGGTGTTCGACCGCACAATAGATGCTTACATTAAAAACATACGTAAAAAATTAGAAGACAACCCCAAACATCCAGAGTACATAGAATCTGTATACGGCGCAGGATACAAATTTAAGGGAGAAAAATAAATGAGCTTTAAGGTGAAACTTATACTGACTTACATTTTTTTAATAATTGTAGTAATCTTTTTTTCGGCATTCTTTACCAAGCTATACATTAGTAGAAGTTTCAACCAGATTATCATTCGCGAAACGCCATCAGGATTCAAAATGTTTATGACGCCCCATGGAGAGAGATTTCTTAACGCTATGAAACTGGTTCTCCTCTGGGTAGGTATAATCTCTATTTTAATAGGGTCAGCCCTCGCATTCTTTGTTTCTAAACTTACAGTAAACCCAATTAAAAAAATGGTAAAATTCTCAAAAAAAATAGAAAAAGGAGACTATTCTGCGCGCATAAATGCAAAAACAAAGGATGAAATAGGACAGCTTGCAAGAGCATTAGACCATATGGCAGAACATCTATCTGAAATTGAAAAAATGCGAAAAACACTTGTGCAAAATGTATCTCATGACCTGAGGACACCCTTAACAGTCATTAACGGCTACTTAGAAACGCTGGACAATAAAGATTTTACAAAAGAAGAAAAAGAAAAATCACTTAAAATTATTAAAGGTGAAGTAGAGCGGATGGAGAGCATGCTAAATGAACTTTCCGTTCTTTCTGCATTAGACGGTAAAAAATATAAATTAAACCTTAAAAAAATAAATTTAAATGACTTCATAATAGAAACATCGGAAATGATTAGAATAGAAGCAAACAAAAAAAATCTATTCGTCAAGATAAACAAAAACAGCAAACCTATTTACATAAATGCGGATAGAAAAAGAATAAAAGAAATCTTTCTAAATCTTTTAGATAATGCAATAAAATACACAGATAAAGGTGGTATTTACATCAAAAATTTCCAGGAAGGAACAAATGCCATAATTTCAATTAAAGACACGGGAAAGGGTATGCCAGAACAAGAACTGCCCTACATATTCGACAGATTCTATAGAGGAGAAAAATCACGGTCAAGAACAACCGGCGGCTTAGGAATTGGACTTACAATTATAAAAGAACTAATATATGCACATAATGGCAAAATAAAGGTAAAAAGCGAATTAGGCAAAGGTACAGAATTTATATTATCTTTCCCAGTCCTTAAAGCTTCTCGAGTTAAAAAACAATAACAATTCTTATCTATAATATATTTGCTGGTAGTCCTATTTGCATCACCTTTCAGTGCTAAACTGAAGAGATAAAATATCCGGTCCGGTATGCGATGCAATAACAGGCCCTAAGCGAGTCATAGAAACCTCTTTGTTAAATTCTTTTGCGCATACATCCTTGTATTCCTCCACTTCTTCCCTATTATCACCCCAAATGATTGACATATGTTTCAATCCCTTTTCTGCTATAATCTGTTTTGCAATTTCAATCATCCTTGCTTTTGCCTTTTTCATTGTACGAGGTTTTTCCAGAGTATCTATAGCTCCATCTCGCATATAAAGAAGTGGCTTTACTTTTATCATCGACCCTAAAACTGCCTCTGTTTTCTTAATTCGTCCTAGCCTCGCAAGGAAATACAGATCTCCGACAACAAAAAAGTTGTACATTCTATCCCGTATTGACGGCATCTCCTGAATTACTTCATCCTTAGTCATCCCCTGGTCATACAATCTTTCTGCAATTTCCACTATTTGATATCCTAAACCCAACGATGTAAACTTAGCATCAAAAATATGGACATCTGGGTCCCCTAATGACTTTTTAGCGGCATTTGCAGCATTCACAGCACCACTTATCCCAGAAGAAATAAGAGGAGAAATGATTGAGTATCCTTCTTCAATAAGTGGTTTATAAACTGTAATAAAATCAGTAGCAGCTGGTTGAGTAGTATCTGGCAGCTCTCCTTCTCTTATACGCTTATAAAAATCCTCGTCTTTTATATCCACCCGTTCTCTAAATATTTCGTCACCAAATCTTACATACAAAGACGCAATTTTTATATCGTACTTTTTAATAATTTCATCCGGCAAATAACAGGTTGAATCAGTTACAATCTTTACTTTTGTCATTTCTTTCCCTCCTTAATAGTTTATAACACTTATTATTATTCCCCAATATTTCTTACTTATATATATCTTAAAAGATTTTACAAAATTTCAAAATTCTCTACAGATATTTTACCTCATTTCTTTTTGCAATAGCTTTTTGTATAATCTACAATTTATACATTCGAAAAAGACTCAACTACTATCGCAAAATACATATGTAGAATAAATCTGCTTCATAAAGAACCTATTTCACAATCCATAGATACTTCCGGTTATTTCTTCGCCAGAAAACAGGGCTGGTAATCCTCCTGTATGCCAGAACAACACTTTACTACCTTTGGGAATCCTGTCTATTTTAATAAAGTCTAAGAGACCCGCCATTGCCTTTCCCGTGTAGACTGGGTCTAAAAAAACTGCTTCCTTTTGTGCTATTTGCTTAATTGCCCCCACTTCCTCTTTCGAAGGAACATCATATCCTTTGCCCACATAATCCTCACTGATGTAAATATCTTCTTTAGAGAACGGCATTGTTACTTTCAAAAATTCTGCGGTCTCTTCAGCCCCTTTCAAAATCCGCTTTTTCAGGGTTTCAATAGGCATAAATCCTGCCGAAAATCCATAAATTTTCACAGTAGAGTTAAAAAGTTTTTTTCCAACAAGAAGTCCTGTATATGTTCCTCCTGTACCAATTGCCGTTACAATATAGTCAAAATAATTCAGCATCATCCCTTTTTCTTCAAGTTGCCTTACAAGTTCTCCCACAGCGTATACGTAAGCCACGTGCCCTCTAGGAAATGGTGCTCCTACCTCAATATAATAGCATTCCCCATCTTTTTCCTCTAATTCTTTTATTCTTTCGTTTACATTTTCTTTTGTTCTTTGCATCGCTTTTGGGATACTCTCTCCCTGTTGTAATTTGTTGAGATGAATCTCTGCTCCCATTACTTTGTCTAATAATAAATTCCCTTTATATTTCTGTGGTATTTCTGGACCATACAAAAATAGCACTGTTTTCATTCCCAATCTATTGCCACATGCAATGGTTTGCCTACACCAATTCGACTGGAATGCTGCACCTGTAACCAAATACTTAGCTTTATTTTTTACCGCTTCCGGAAGAGTAAATTCAAGTTTGCGTGTCTTATTGCCACCAAACTCTATGCCAGTAAGGTCGTCTCGTTTCATATACATCTCTACTCCATATAACTGTGAAATTCTTTCTAATTTCTGCAAAGGTGTAGGCAAAAAAGCAAGTTTAACACGCGGAATCTTTTCCAATTTTTCAAAAGCCTTTAAATATGTATTATCTCTCATTTCTTATACCTCCTCTAAAGAGATATAAAAGTTGCAACTATTACATCTCTTTATACACCTCAAAACTAAACAGTATAGAATAATGTATAAGACCCCAAATATAAAATTAAACTCCTCTACAGCTGAACAGTTCAACAAAAATTGGTGCAATAGTTTACGTTTCTCTAAATTCTTTATCAATTATATCATCATTTCCATATTTTACTCTGCCAAAAACTGTAATCCCTGCAATATCAGTGGAAAATAAATCAGGAGTAAATTGAATCCGCTTAAATCTTGCATTTAGTGAAATGGAAACTGCTTTTGCAAGCATCATTTTCTCTGTCCCCGGACATCTTCAAAAGGATATGTCCATCAGATAAAAGAGCAGCAATTATTTTATTTATCGCTTCGTCTCTTCCAATAATAACTTTTTTAGGTTATTGCTTAACTTTTTAACCATATCACGCTCCCATCTGCTCTAACTTTATTATAAATCGCCAAAGAAAATTGTAAAGCATCTTGGAAATTGCAAAAAATTCATTAAAATAAAATATGAATACATTTTTATCCTTAGGAATATTGCTTTTTTTGGCTATCTATTCGGGAAGAATTTTTCACAAAATAAAACTCCCTATGGTCACAGGCTATATACTAATTGGCTTCATAATAGGCAATAGCGCTGCATTTCATCTGTTAAGCCCATATTTTGCGAAAATCGCTATCTACATAGATCAGTTTGCACTCTCCGTAATATCTCTTGAAATGGGAATGGAATTTTCACTAAAAAGGCTAAGAAAAATAGAGAAAAAAGTATTCATAATCACAATTACACAAGCTGTATTTACCTGGTTTATTATTTTTACTGGACTTAAATTCTTGATGCATATTCCCAGTGCTGTAGCCATGGTTATCGCATCCATTGGCGTTGCTACTGCGCCTGATATTATTATTCTCGTCACCAGAGAATACAACATAAAAGGACTCCTTTCCGAATATTTAAAAGGAATAGTAACCTTAGATGATTTATTTACAGAACTTGCGTTTTTCATAATTTTACCAATTGCACAAAGCTTGATACAATTTCAGCATTTGCAAAATGGTTTTGCGCTTATCATCATAAAAGAAATTGTACTTTCCATAGTTTTAGGCATAGGGCTTGGTGTTCTCTTTAGTTTTATCGCAAATTCGTTCAGAAAATTAAGGACCCTTTTCGCAATTACACTGGGGTTTATTTTTATAACCATAGGCTTATCCGTTTTGCTTAAGTTGCATGTGATACTTGTGTCTTTGCTAGTTGGCGCAGTATTTACAAACTTTTCCAGAGAAAAACGAACCATTCATGAAGTATTAAGCCAAATTGATGCACCACTTTTCATCACATTTCTCATAGTGAACGGATCCGCTCTATCATTCAAGCTTCTCTTTGAATCGAGCATCTTGGGACTTTCGTTCATCCTTACAAGAAGTATCGGTAAAATAATTGGAGGTTTTATTGGGGGATTCATAGCAAAAATTAAAAAGGACCTGAGAAACAATATTGGATGGGTATTACTTCCACAATCAGAACTCAGTATATACCTCGCCATACTTGCTAAAAGTACACTGCCACACTACGGAAATACAGTGTTCGCAGCAATAATGATGGGAGTAGTATTTTTCGAAATTATAGGTGCTCCACTACTAAAAAATATTCTCACAAGAGAGAAGAGATTTAAAAAAGTATAACATGCCATCTCTCCTTATACAATTCTCTATACAAAATTCATTTAATTATCCCATAAGAATTATACATGTTTTTACTGCTACTGCGCTTTCTTAAAAGATAAACTTGTAAAGTTTTCTCCTGAGAAAAAATGTGATATTCTGTAGTCAAAAGGAGGAGGTTAAATGAAAGAAACCGTTAAAATTGGTATCATCATTTGTAATCGTTACCACAACTGTGCAAGTGGTAAATGTTTCAAGGCACTCCGTAACAGAGAAGGAGCGTTCAGTATTTACAAAGAAAAAAAGATAGAAGTTGTTGGTTTTACAACGTGTGGCGGTTGTCCCGGTGGAAATATCGAATACGCACCAGAAGAGATGAAAAAAAATGGAGCAGAAGTCATCCATCTTGCTACAGGATTTATAGTAGGTTATCCTCCATGCCAATATATAGACTATTTTTGTAAGTTCATTAAGGAAGAATATGGCCTGAAAGTTATCGTTGGCACTCATCCCATACCGGAGAAATATTACAAAATACATAAAAAATTGGGTACATGGAATCCAAAAAAGTGGAAAGAACTAATTAAACCAACTCTTACAGACAAGAAAACCCGACTCTCTTACGATTAACGGAAGATTCTTTCGTATAGATTTTTAAATAAAATGTGTTTAATTGGATACAGATTTTCGATGGAGCAATTTGTATTTTTGACATTCTCCATAAAAGTTTTATAATATTTTTATAAGTTAAATCCTCTCCGAGTTTCGTGTCCTAAAGTAATTGCCATGGAGCGAAACCGATAGGGTATAAGTGAAAACGCTTATGCCTCCCATTCTTGGAAAGGAGAAATCTAAGAGGGGGTGGTTCAATGAAAATACTCATGCTGGACCCTTTGAAATGTACAGGGTGCCGAGCATGCGAGTATGCATGTTCATTCAAACATGAAGGTGTCTTTAATCCGTTAGATTCCCGAATCAAAATCAGTACTTTTCTTGAAGACCTAAGTTTTGTTCCATCTGTCTGCATGCAGTGTGAAGAAGCTTACTGTGCAGAAGTATGCCCAACTGGAGCACTTACTAAAAACGCAGAAACTGACGTTGTTGAATTTAACAAAGACGAATGCATCGGATGTAAGCAATGTGTTGTTGCCTGCCCATGGGGTTCAATAAAGTTAGAGCATACAGGCAAAGAGATTATCAAGTGCGATAATTGTGGAGGAGATCCAGAATGTGTAAAAGTATGCGCTCAACAAGCACTTACATTTGAAGAAGTAGAAGACACCGTAGCAGCCAAACAAAAGGGAGTTGCCGCCAAGTATAAAGAGATTGCAAAAGAGATGGCAAAGGGGGTGAACCCATGATCAGAGGAAGTTATAAAGGCAAAATCCTCAGGGTAAACCTTACTAGTGGGGATGTAAAAGTAGAAGCTATCAATGAAGAATGGACAAAAAAGTACATTGGTGGGAGAGGATACGGAACACGAGTTATGCTCGAAGAGATAGACCCAAAAGTAGACCCTCTTTCAAAAGAGAATAAGGTAATTATTGCAACAGGCCCTTTAGATGGAACATTAGCCCCTTCATCGGGAAGAGTTATGGTTATTACAAAAGGGGCATTGAACGGTGCAATTGCATGTTCAAACTCAGGTGGTCATTTTGGCCCTGCCCTTAAACAAACAGGTTACGATATGATAATACTGGAAGGAAAAGCAAAAGAACCGGTTTATCTATGGATAAACAAAGGAAAAGTAGAGATAAGAAGCGCAAAAAATCTATGGGGAAAGCTTATAGATGAAACTGATAAGCTAATGAGAGAGGAAACTCACCCGGAGGCAGAAACAATGGCAATAGGCCCTGCTGGAGAAAAACTTTCTCTCATTTCCAATGTTATGTTTAATGGACACAGAGCAGCTGGAAGAACAGGAGTAGGTGCAGTAGTTGGTAGCAAAAATTTAAAAGGGATTGCAGTAAGAGGAAATCTGGGCACAAATGTTGCTGACCCAGAAAAATTTATGGAAGCAGTTTACGAAACAAGAGATATACTCAACAAAGATGCATTCTCAGGTGGCGGAGCAGCATTATACGGAACTGCAATGCTTGTAAATGTAATCAATGGTGTTGGAGGATTTCCAACCAGAAATGCACATGATGCATATTTTCCTGAGGCAGAAAAAATCAGTGGGGAGACTCTAAGAGACAAAAATCTCGTAAGAAATGAAGGATGTGCAGAGTGTCCCATTGGATGCGGAAGAGTAACAGAGATAAAAGAAGGAAAATATAAAGGAGAACATGGTGGAGGGCCTGAATATGAATCAATATGGGCATTTGGCGCTATGTGTGGTATATCGGATCTCAATGCAGTTATTATGGCAAATTATCTCTGTGATCGATACGGATTAGATACAATCTCAGCAGGTTCTACTGTTGCCTGCGCGATGGATCTATATGAAAGTGGGTTTATGCCAAAAGAAGATGCACCATTCACACTTAACTTTGGCTCAAGCGATGCACTTGTAGAATCAATAAAACTTATGGGAGAACAAAAAGGAAAACTCGGTAAGCTGTTAGCACAAGGTTCTTATAGGCTTGCAGAACATTACGGTCATCCTGAGCTTTCGATGAGTGCAAAGAAACAAGAATTTCCTGCATATGACCCACGGGCAATTAAAGGAATCGGTCTTGAATATGCAACAAGTAACAGGGGAGCTTGTCATGTAAGAGGTTATACAATTGCTGCAGAAGTTCTAGGTAATGCTGACAGGCTAAAATATGAAGGGAAGGCAGAACTTGCAAAAACATTCCAGGATTTAACCGCTGCGCTCGACTCAACAGGCATTTGTCTATTCACAACATTCGGACTTGTTGGGAAAAATATTGCAGCTCTCTATTCTACTGCGACAGGAAATGAATGTGATGAAAAAGAATTTATGAAGATTGGTGAAAGGATCTGGAATCTTGAAAAACTCTTCAACCTCAAAGCCGGCTTTACACGAAAAGATGATACACTCCCCCCAAGAATCACAAAGGAACCAATAAAAACAGGACCATCAAAAGGAGAAATTGAAAAACTTGATCAAATGCTTGATAATTACTACAAGGTGCGAGGCTGGGACGAAAAGAGTATCCCCACAAAAGAAAAGTTGGAAGAATTAGGACTTTCTCAATTAAAATGAAACACATAATTATAGGAAGTAGCATTGCGGGACTCTGTGCTGCAAAAAAGATAAAAGAAATCAACCCAAAAGATGAAGTAATAGTTATTTCAGAAGAAAACGTAAAACCATATGGCAAAATGACTCTCCCTTACCTTCTTTCAGGAGAAGCTACGATAGATGATTCCTACCTTAATATCCCTGATGGAATAGAACTTCTGTTAGATAAAAAAGTTATAAAAATAGATACGGAAAACAAATCCATTACAACAAATTCCAACGAAAAATTTACTTACGACGAACTACTCATCGCAACTGGTGCACATGCATATGTTCCAGAAATACCAGGCAGTACGCTTCCGTCAGTTCTTTCCGTGAGAAATCTTAAAGATATAGAGAAAATAAAAAATAAAATCAAACAATCTAATGAAAAAAGAGTGATACTCTCAGGCGCAGGGCTTGTAAATATGGAAATTGGCAATGCACTGCTACAAATTGGTATTTCAATCACTTATGTTGTACATTCCAATAGAGTTCTTTCTCAAATTATTGATAAAGAAGCATCAAAAATTGTGGAAGAAGGACTTTCAAAATCTGGAATTGAAGTGCTTAAATGTGAAAGTATTAAAGAAATAGAAGAAAAAGATGGGACAACCTTCGCAAAACTTGAATCAGGAAAAGTGCTGAAAGGAGCTTGCATTATTTTTGGAAAAGGCGTAAAGCCAAATGTAAATCGTATTGAAGGCACGGGGATAAAAACAAACCGGGGAATCTATATTAACAAACTTCTTGAAACAAATATAAAAGATATATACGCCGCAGAAGACGTTGTAGAAGTAAAAGATATTGTTTACGACGATGAGCGAATGCATGCACTCTGGCCTGTAGCAGCTGAACAGGGGAAAATTGCAGGAGCAAACATGGCTGGAATAAAATTCATCTACCCGGGCGACGTATCAAGGAATATCCTCACTATCTTTGGAAAAACCATATTCACCGGTGGAATCAGCAAAGAAGATAAGTTTGATGTGCACAGAAAAAATGTAAATGGTGAATACAGAAAAATTGTCTTAGAAAAAGGAAAACTCAGGGGATTTATACTTATGGGTGAAGTTGAAAGTCCGGGAGTTTACCTTTATGTAATGAAAAATGAAATTGAAGTCAGCACACTTAAGAGCTCACTCCTATACGGAAACATATCCTATTCAGAACTGTATCCATCCGTAAGAAAGGTGGCTCTATAGAGCCACCTTTCTTTTAATGAAAAGATATAAAATATAGAAAGAAATCAGGAGTAAGGAAATAGATTTACGAGAAGTATAAAAAGGGGGACAACAAGAGATGAAAAGAATCGTTTTTACTTTAATTATTGTAATTCTCTTCACTATAGTTATTGCTGGCTGCGGCAAGGCATCTGCACCAACTACGCCTTCCGAAAGAAAAACAGTAAACGGTATAATGAATGAGTGGACAAAATTAGAGAATGATACGTCTCTTATGGTAACAAATGTAGATATCGACCCTGATTACGATTCAAATACAGGAGTTAATCCTGGCAAAAAAGTAATTGCCGTAATGATAAAAGTAAAGAACGAAGGT
>DAOWNX010000156.1 GCA_030642335.1 Caldisericota bacterium | reverse complement strand
TTTTTCTTTTTATTTCTGCCTCTTCTTCTCGTTTCTTATTTCTGTTTTATTGACTATAATTTTAGCAGAAGGAGGCAAAAATGAAAATTTGTCCAAAGTGCGGGAAAGAAAACAGCAACAATTCAGAGTATTGTGAATTTTGTGGAACAAAGCTAAGCATCACAGAAGAAGACTTTAAATGGGTTGTCATTGCAACTACTGAAAACCAATTTGAAGCAGATATCATAAAAAATCTTCTTGAAGCAAATGGGATCGATGTAATGATAAAAAGACCAGGTGCAGGCATTGGAGGATCTGCTGTATTAAGCAATCCTCTAATGGGAAGTGCAGGGGCCTGGAATGTGCATGTCGCTCAGATAGACATGGAAAAAGCAGAAAAACTCTTAGATAAAGAAAATATACTTGAAGAGGAAGATAATGGAACTCCTTAAGATGACAACAAAAGAGGTTAGAGAATATCTAAAAAATAAACACACTGTTATCATCCCTGTTGGCGCAACTGAAGAACATTCTGATGCACTTCCTCTCGGAACTGATACTTTCACTGCAGAAAAAATTGCTCTTGAAACAGGAAAAAAAACAAAAACAATTGTAGCGCCCACAATTAGCGCAGGCAATTGCCATTCTGTTACATACATGTTCCCAGGTACAATTTCTATATCACCTATAACCCTTACAATGGTAATTAAAGATTACCTGGAATCTCTTTACAAACATGGATTTAGAAATTTTCTATTTGTCAATGGGCATGGAGGAAATATTGCTCCGATTAGATGTGCCATAGACAGCGTTGCTCCTATTTTCAAAAAATCTCGTTTTGCAGTAGGTTCCTGGTGGCTATTTAAAGAATTGGAAGAGTTGTATGATCATGCAGGTCATGCAGGGAGAGGAGAAGTATCAATGATGCTTTATTTACATCCTGCTCTTGTGCATAAGAACCTTTTCACAGAAGAAATAAGAATATTGCCTCCATATTATGTTTCAGAAGACCTGGTAAAAGATAAAATCACAAAAACAGGGATTATAAATGATACACAAAACGGAAATGCAAAACTCGGTAAAATCCTCTTCGAAAAATCTATAAAGGTTTACATAAGCATACTAAAAAAAATGGAATAGGAATATATTTTGCTTTCCCTGTTTCTAAATAGATTAATGCCTAATTTTATCGTCCGATAATTTCTACATAGACAATTCTTTCACGCGACCCGTCAAATTCACAAAAAAAGATACCTTGCCAGGTACCAAGTATAATTCTCATATTTTCAACAATAAATGTTCTACTAGACCCAATAATAGCCGCCTTAATATGCGCTGCTGCATTGCCTTCAATATGGGAATAGACATCATCCCACGGTACCAACTTGTCAAGAGTTTGTAAAATATCTCCTTTAACGGAAGGATCTGTATTTTCGTTTACAGCAATTGCAGCAGTTGTGTGCGGCACATAAACAGTACATAAACCATTTTTTATCCCACTTGCCTCTACAATCTGTTTCACTTTGGAAGTAATATCTACAATCTCTGAATGTTTTTCAGTTTTTACATTAATTTTCCACATCTCTATCACCCCCAAGATTATTTTATTCCCTTTTTTTATATTTCAAAATATACTCGCACTTTAACCAAAATATCTACCTAAAAAGCATAAAAAATGGTGTGAAAGTATTGAAAAAAAATTAAAATCTGTTATAAACTCGCAGGTAGGGTGATTTATTTTTTACCTTATTAAATCTATCAAAGGGGGTGGCTGAAATGCGCACCGAAGGAAAACATATCCTCATGGATGTTTCTGGATGTAATCCAGAGATACTTAACGATTTAGAATTGTTAAAAAAAATTTTAAAAGAAGCTGCAGAATATGGTAAGGCAACTGTATTAGATGTTGCATTTCACCATTTTACTCCTCAAGGTGTAAGTGGGGTTGTAGTTATTTCTGAATCCCATCTCTCGATACATACCTGGCCTGAATATGGTTATGCTGCTCTTGATTTTTACACCTGCGGTGATGCAGATCCTAAAACGGCCTGTGAATACGTGGCAGAAAAATTAAGTGCAACATATATACAAACAACAGAAATTGAAAGAGGAATGGAAAAAAACGAGAGATACACTCAAGAGATTATTAGCAAAAAAGAGTAAAAAAAAATGGAAAAAAACTATCTGTACTTCCATGATGTTTTCGCCGCTGGCGAAGAACATCTACATGGGATAAAAAACATTATTGCAGAAATTAAAACACCATACCAGTTCATTCAATTAGTAGAAAGTTCCTTTTTTGGGAAGATGCTAATTATTGATGGAGATGTTCAATCTTCAGTAAAAGATGAATATATCTACCATGAATCTCTTGTACATCCCGCAATGCTGCTCCACCCAAACCCCAAAAATATTATACTTTTAGGAGGAGGAGAAGGCGCAACGCTAAGGGAAGTGTTAAAACATAAAGACATAAAAAAAGTCTTTATGGTAGATATTGACAAGGATGGAATTGAACTTGCAAAAAAATATTTAGGAGAATGGCATAAAGGGTCCTTTGAAAACCCCAAAACAACCCTCATAAATACTGATGCAAGAAAATTTATCAAATCACAAGTTGTCTCAAATTCTACTGATATCATAATAAGTGACTTAACTGAGCCCTTTGAAGCAGGTCCATCGTATAAATTATTCACAAAGGAATTCTTTGCACTCCTTTTTGACAGAC
>DAOWNX010000073.1 GCA_030642335.1 Caldisericota bacterium | reverse complement strand
TTTGAATTGCCACTTAAGGATTTCGTAATAAATGGGATTCAGACTGAAGATGGAACGTATAGAGGTGAGGCAATAGTTGGGAGTGGGGCATTTATGCCAGAGTTCACATCTGCAAAGCAAGATCCCGAGACAAGCCAGGGTGGTCATCCAAATGTTCATTATACCGTTGGTGCTGGAGCAGTAAAAATTGAAGTAGATAAACAAACTGGCAAAATAAGGATTCTTAAGGCTGTTGAGGCAGTTGATGCCGGAAAAGCAATCAATCCACGGAATGTTGAGCATCAAATCATTGGAGGTCTTTTGCAAGGATTAGCAACTGTATTGTATGAAGACATGAGATTTGATGAAAATGGTAAAATACTTAATCCTAATTTTACGGATTATAAAATCCCTACGTTTTTAGATATTCCTGATGAAGTTGTACCGATAATTGTTGAGGTACCTCAGCCAGATGGACCATTTGGTGCACGAGGTATTGCCGAACACACAATGATTCCGGCAGCACCTATCATTGCAAATGCGGTTGAAGATGCGGTTGGTATTAGAGTAAAGACAATGCCAATAACTGCAGAAAAGATTGCCATGGCAATTGCTAATAACAAAAAAGAAGTAAACGATTTCTTAATGATAATGAAAAAATAGTTAGTGAACCAAGAGTTAAAGGGGAGGCATTAGTCTCCCCCTTTATTAATTAAAAGGCTGATGAGAAACCGAGATGGAAACAAATTTAAAGCAGAAGTTTTAATTAGACCATATGTTGCTTTACTGCCAATTTTTTGCGGAAGAAAGAGATGGATTATCCTGAAAAATTAAAATAAATATTTTGAAAAGGAAGATAAATATGATTTTAAGCTCTGTTTTTCAGGTGATTTTAAATCTGATTTAATTGATCTATTTAATGAAATTATAGAAGCTGATAAATAGTAAAGGCCCCGTCCTCGGGGCCTATTTTGTTAAAGTGGCTAAATTTCTAATTTTTCTGAAAGAATTAGTTTTTTATTTTTTTCAATTAATTCTTTCGAGGCTTCTTTGAAGGAACCGTGTGCAATTTGTCCAAGATAATTGTCTTTTATTTCTTCTTCCCAAAGCTTTTTTGTAAGGTAGAAAATTTTTGCTCCTCCAAGTTCATGCTGATTATCAGGCCATGGATATGATGGAAGTGCCATACGAAGTCCAGCTAAAACCCATCCATTATAACTTTCAAATGTTGCCCAGAACTCTTGTTGATTGCAAACTTCAAATGCATACCATGCTTTTGAATAGAATAGGATTCCACCGGCACCAACTTTTCTTTCAAATGCCATTGTATGAAGGCTGATGTTTACATCTTCATTCATAAGTCTTCCATTGGCGATTCCAACTAAATGTCCATTTTCTAGCCCAAGGAAGAAATATTCGTCTTTCATTCTTTTTCTCTTTATGGCAAGTAATTCTGCATAAACTCTTGCTCCAACAATATCATAATAGTCATATTCTGCATCGAGCGTGAGTTTTAAAAAATTAAGCATCGGGTCAATTTCTTCTTCTTTGATTGAACGGATTAAAACGTCATGTTTATTGCCGTCCCTGCTTGTGATTTCAGAATACATTGGCTTCATTGGCGGAGCGCCAGATGGTGCTTGAAGCATTCCTTCAAGCCATGTTGCCGAGAAAGTGTACTCCGATTTTCTCAATTTGGTTGGGATTTCCTTTTTCATTTTGCCTCCGTAAAATTTTTATTGTATTTTAAATTGTTCTGATTTTAAAACGTGTTTGTGGACTTACTCGTCATCAGAACTTCCTTTTTGCCACTGCTATTTTAACAAATTCTTTATGCTGTGTCAAATCCTATGAGAAATATATTTCTGATGGTGCTCTATAGTTTTTTATTGCAATCCATAAACTTGTTTAAGTTATTTTTATTTATAACTGGCAGTATACGCGGTTTCGCAAGTTGTAGAGGTTCTCTCTATTTGAATAAATTCTGGTATGTATATAAAACTTCTAAATATTATTCGTAGTTTAAGTGCATTTGGCTTATGCAAACACTTGACTATAATTCTTTAAATGTTAGAATATCGTGAAGTTAATCACTATAACATAGGAGGAAATATGGAAAAGACTAGGTATCCTCAGGTAGAAATGGAAATCAGAAAGTGGGGTTCAAAACCTTCTTCTCTTATTCAAGTCTTGCATGGAACTCAAGAAAAAATTGGCTATTTGTCTCAAAATGTCCTGGAATATATCGCAGAGAGGTTAAATGTTTCTCTTTCTAAAGTTTATGGGGTTGTTACATTCTACAATTTTTTTAAAACTCAGAAAGATGCTGATCATATTATTATGACTTGTATGGGTACAGCATGTTATGTTAAAAATGGCGCAGAAATCATTAAAACCATTGAAAAGTATTTGGGGATCAAAATGGGAGAGAAGACAAGTGATGGTAAATTCTCTCTTCGAATTGTAAGATGTCTTGGCGCCTGTGGTATGGCCCCCGTTATGTGTATTGATGGCGATGATATTTACGGGAAACTTACCCCGGAAAAAGCGATTGAGGCGATAAAAAGGTATCAGTGAAAGAGCTTTCTCTGAACATTTTAGATATTGTCGAAAATTCAATTAAAAGTGGAGCTAAAAATATTAATCTTGAGATCGAGGAAGATAATGAGAAGGATTTTCTTATTATCACGGTAAAAGATGATGGAAAGGGAATGGATAATGAGTTTGTGAGGATTATTTTCGACCCATTTACTACAACGAGTACAAATAAAAAAGTAGGCCTAGGTTTGCCTTTGCTACGAGAAAGTGCAGAAAATTGCGGTGGTGGCATTGAGATTCAGAGCGAAAAAGGAAAGGGAACAATCGTTGTTGTCAAATTTAAACACTCTCATATAGATAGACCTCCTATGGGAGATCTTGCTTCGACAATTCTTACTATTATTGCAACAAATCCGGAGATTAATTTTTTATATGTACACAAGGTTAATGAGAAAGTTTTTAAGCTTAGTACTAAAGAAATTAGAGAAATTGTGGGAGATATGGCAGCACTGAGAGATGTTACAATACTTAAGTGGCTTGGAGATTATGTGAGAGAAAATATTAAAACTTTATACGGAGGTGAAGAGAATGGAAAAAATTAAATCAATTGAAGAATTAAGGAAACTTAGAGAACATGCCAGAGAATCTTTAAAAGTGAGAAGCGGAGAGGCAAAAGTAAAGATTATGGTGAGCATGGGAACAGTTGGTATTGCTGCCGGGGCGAGGGATACTCTTATGGCGATCATTAGTGAACTGGAGAAAAGACAGTTTCATGATGCCCAGATTGTAGAGAGAGGCTCGCTTGGTTTAGATAAAGAAGAACCTGTTGTTGCTGTTGAGAGAGATAACAAAACAATTTTCTATGGTAAGGTTACAGCAGAAATGGCAAGGAAAATCGTAGCCCAACATGTCATTAATGGCCAAATTGTGAGTGAATGGGTTATTGCTAAGGAGTAGCGGATGAAAATATATCGTATTCATGCTTTAATTTGTGCTGGAGCCCAATGTCTTGCAGCTGGCGGAAATGGTTTTAAAGATGCTCTTAAAGATGAACTAAAAAAATATAACCTCGAAGAGGAAGTTCGTGTTGTAGAAACAGGATGCATGGGAGCCTGTCAATTAGGCCCTTTGCTGGTAGTGTACCCAGAAGGAATCATGTATACAAATGTAGAAGCCAAAGATGCAAAAGAAATTGTTGAAGAGCATTTTTTAAAGGGCAGACCTGTAAAACGACTTATGTGGAAAAAAGAAGGAAAAGAAGAATTTCCAGGACTTAAAGATATTCCGTTTTTTGCAAAGCAGACGAAGGTCGTTTTAAGAAATTGTGGCTTAATCAATCCGGAAGACATCAATGAATATATTGCAAGAGACGGCTATAAGGCTCTTGCTAAAGCGGTCGTAGAAATGAAACCACAGGAAGTTATTGATGTGGTAAAAGAATCTGGCTTGAGAGGTAGAGGTGGTGCTGGGTTTCCTACAGGATTGAAATGGAGCTTTGCTGCAAAACAAGATTCAGAAGAGAAATATATGATATGTAATGCAGACGAAGGAGATCCTGGTGCATATATGGACCGCTCTGTCTTAGAAGGTGATCCTCATTCAGTTATTGAAGGTATGATGATTGCAGGGTATGCAATAGGAGCAAATAGAGGCTATATTTATGTAAGAGCAGAGTATCCTCTTGCTGTGAAAAGACTCAAAATCGCGATTCAACAGGCTGAAGATCTGGGACTGCTGGGATCGAATATTCTTGACAGCGGTTTTGATCTCGATTTAGTAATCAAGATGGGGGCGGGGGCCTTTGTGTGCGGTGAGGAGACAGCTCTTATAAACAGTATAGAGGGTAAACGGGGAATGCCGTCACCGAAACCGCCTTATCCCGCCGTAAGTGGTCTTTTCGGCAGGCCTACAGTAATAAACAATGTGGAAACACTTGCGAATATCCCCGCTATCATCCGCAGGGGGGCGGAATGGTTCAGCTCCATCGGAACCGATGGCAGCAAGGGTACAAAGGTATTCGCCCTCTCCGGTAAGATCACAAACACCGGTCTTGTCGAAGTGGCAATGGGTACACCCCTCAGCGATATACTGTTCAAAATTGGCGGAGGAATACCCAACGGCAAAAACTTCAAAGCAGTCCAGATAGGAGGACCTTCAGGCGGATGCATTCCGACACAGCATGTGGATATACGCATTGACTACGAGTCATTGAAGGAATTCGGCGCAATGATGGGTTCCGGAGGACTGGTTGTAATGGATGAAGACACCTGTATGGTGGATGTTGCCAAGTTTTTCATGGATTTCATTCAGCGTGAAAGTTGCGGAAAGTGTATCCCGTGCCGGGAGGGCACAAAGCGAATGCTGGAAATTCTGGAAGCCATAACACGCGGCAGGCGGGGCGAAACCGGCAGACAGGCTCTGGAAAGATTCAAAGGCATCGTGAACATGGAGAATCTGGCAGAGGTTATCAGGCAGACAAGTCTCTGCGGTCTCGGCCAGACAGCGCCGAACCCCGTTCTCAGTACTCTACGCTGGTTCAGGGACGAGTACGAGGCTCACATATTCGACAGAAAATGTCCGGCAGGTGTATGCAAAAGCCTTCTCGAATACAGTATTGACGCGGATAAGTGCAGAGGCTGTACTCTCTGCGCGAAAAAGTGTCCTGCCGGAGCGATTATGGGTGCAAGAAAAAGCCCCCACTATATAATTCCCGACAAGTGCATCGGATGCGGTACATGTGTTGAAGTGTGCCCCTTCGGTGCAGTCAGTGTTCAATAGGGGAAGTGGAGAAAAAAATGAAAGTTACCATAAACGACAGAGTGCTTGAAGCAGACCCGGGAGAGACAGTACTGAC
>DAOWNX010000028.1 GCA_030642335.1 Caldisericota bacterium | reverse complement strand
TTTCAATAATGACAAATCTGTCGCACAAAAATCTAATGAAAAAGAAGTTTATTCAATTGAATCCATTGCCGCTCAAATTGCAAGCTATCATAATAAAAATGCTGAAAAAATGGTAGATGATATGACTTTATCAACAGCTGCAAAAGCAGAGGGTAAAAATATTATTATCACTAATATTTTAAAAGTAAAAATGGGGTTAACAAAAGAGAGGAAGCTTCTCTATCGGGATATTGAAAAGCGCGTAGAAGAGATGTTTAATAGGGGTTTTGTAGAAGAAGTACAAAGGTTAATGGATATTTACCACAATTGGTCAAAAACAGCTTTGCAAGCAATTGGATACAAGGAAGTTTTGCAATATCTTAACGGAACCATTTCTCTTAAAAAAGCTAAGGAAGAAATTAAAAAAAGGACAAGACATCTTGCCAAAAAACAGATTACCTGGTTTAAAAAAGAAAATAATGTGCATTGGATTGATACAGCAGATTTAAATGATGCAAAAGAACAGGCAGAAAAACTTGCAAAGGAGTTTTTATATGAGTATTCAAATTAGGAAATAACTTATAAATCTTGCTGAGCGATGCGAAGGCGAGCTTTCAGAGGAGTTCAAAAAAGTAGACAAGATAAAGAGTAGTAATTTTTATAAAGTATTAGATGCGTTCAGGGAATCTCATATTTCTGTTTTTCATTTCAGGGATACAACGGGATATGGACTTTCCGACCCTGGTAGAGATAAAGTAGAAGAAGTCTATAAAAGAATTTTTAATACAGAAACGGCACTTGTCAGGCCACAAATTGTTTCCGGCACGCATGCAATTTCTGTTTCGTTTTTTGGTCTGCTCCGTCCCACTGATATGCTTCTTTACCTGAGTGGGGATCCCTATGAAACAGGTGAAGCCATAATAGGATTGAGGAAAGTGACAGGTTCTCTGAAAGAATATGGAATAAAGTTTGATAAAACAGATATGACTAAAAATATTGAAGAAGAAAAAATAAAAAGAGCAACCGTAGGAGTTATTCAACGCTCGGGCGGATACTCATACAAAAAATCTCTCACAATCGGAGAGATTAGCGAGATGATAAAAAAGGCAAAAGCAATTAACCCGAATATTTGTATTGTGGTGGACAATTGCTACGGGGAATTTGTTGATGAGAAGGAACCAACGGAAGTAGGTGCCGATATTGTGGTGGGGTCTCTTATAAAAAATATGGGTGGAGCAATTACTCCAACAGGTGGTTACATTGTTGGAAAAGAAAAATATATCAAAAAGATTGAAGCAATGCTTACTGCTCCGGGAACAGGAAGGGAAATTGGACCAATGCTTTCTCTTACTCGTCTTTTTCTTCAAGGTGTTTTTTTTGCTCCACTTGTTGTGTCCAATGCGTTAAAAGGAGCAATTTTTGCCGCAAAGTTTTTTAAAGAGTTGGGATATGATGTAAAACCCCTTTTTAATGAAGAGCGGGGCGATATTGTTCAGGGAATTCTTTTAGGATCTCCCGAAAAGCTTGTTACGTTTGCACAAGCTGTCCAGGGTGTATCACCAATAGATTGGGACGCTGAAGTTCTTCCATCGCCACTTGCAGGTTATGAAAATGATATTTTAATGGCAGCAGGTACATTTATACAAGGTTCTTCAATTGAATTATCAGCTGATGCACCGATGAGGGAGCCGTATGCAGTTTATTTGCAAGGTGGCATTTATTACGAGCACTCAAAGCTTGCTTCACTCTTTGCTGCTGAGAAGTTAATAAAACTTAAGGAAAAGATATAAGAATAGGTAATTACAAGTACTGATTTTCAAGTGTTTTCTTTCTGATAAACTTTAACATTATATTGACGGGGACAAGCATTGTGGGCCATGGTAGTTGTGCCAATGCAACGATTAAAGCGGCTTTCGGGTCAAGAAATTCAAATGCAAGAACCATTGCAATGGATACATTTACAAATGTTTTTGAGTTAGATACGGCAATTTTTTCTTTCAGGTTTAACCAGAAAACTATAACAAACCCAAAAACCATAAAGAAAAAATACTCAGGATATACGATTAACAAATATTTCATTACCTGGAATGGATTGGATTTTATAAACGGTGCATTTATAGATATTACTGTTAGCGAAATAAGAAATACGGGTATTATGGTTAACAGACTGCTTCTTTCTTTTATGAAATTTAATTTCTCTTTGAAAAATTGTTTCGAGAGTAGAGCAGCTGCTAGTGGAATTAAAATGAGCTTAGCCATAGCGATGAATACATTAAGATAGTCAAGTCTTATATATTTTCTAAAAAGGACAAAGAAAAGTAATGGAATGATAAATGGGGCTATTAAGTGACTTACGAAGATTATAACAACATTTAAAGATGTGTCTCCGGAAGTTAAGTCAGTCATTGCAGATGATGCTACTCCTGCAGGTGCTGCTGCTAGCAGTACAAGAGCCGCTACTATGATATAATCGAATTTGAGTAATGTAAGAATAAAATAAACGATGATTGGAGCGGCAATTAGACTCATACCCTCAATATAGAGAAGTAGCATGGGCCTTTTGATGTGATGTACAATCTCCATTATATCCATCTTTAAAAATGTGACGAATAAAACCAGCATAAGGAGGTAAGTAATATAATTTTTGAGAAATGCAAAGTAAGGAAAAAGCAATCCAAAAGGTATGCTTATTATTAAAAATAACGAGACATTATTTTCGATAAAATTAACTACTTTATTTCCTTGTGATTTCATGTTGTTATTTTATTTGTTTTTATTATTTATTCAAGGTTTTATTGTATTGAAAAAATGCTACAATATAACAAAATATGAGAGGAGGCAATATGCAAGGTGTTACAAAGCGATTTCTTGATTATATTACTTATGATACGCAATCAAGTGAAGATTCTTCTACTACGCCAAGTACGGCAAAACAGATTAAATTGGGAAGAAGATTGGTAAAAGAAATGAAGGGCATGGGCATTGATGTTGAGATGGATAAAAATGGATATGTTATGGGGAGTGTTCCTTCGAATATTAGAAGGAGAGTTCCTGTTGTAGGTTTTATTGCTCATCTGGATACATCTCCCGAGGTATCTGGCAAAAATGTGAAGCCACGTATAGTGAAAAATTATAAAGGTGGCGATATCGTATTAAATAAAAAGTTGGACATTGTTTTGAAAGTTCAGGAATTTCCTGCAATGAAGAATTATTACGGGAAAGACATTATTGTTACTGATGGAACGACTCTTCTTGGTGCTGATGATAAGGCAGGTATTGCTGAGATAGTGACTGCTGTTCAATATTTGGTAGAACACCCGGAGATAAAACATGGTATGGTAAAGTTTGCATTTACTCCTGATGAAGAGATAGGTAAAGGGCCAAAAAAATTTAATGTAAAGAAATTTGGGGCTGATTATGCGTATACGATAGATGGAGACGAGATTGGTAGCTTTGAATACGAAAATTTTAATGCTGCATCAGCTACCTTTATTATTCACGGGAAAAGTATTCACCCTGGCAGCGCTAAGGGTATAATGAAGAACGCAATTCGTATTGCAACTGAATTACTTGAACTTTTTCCAAAAGGTGAAGCTCCAGAATTTACAGAGAAGTATGAAGGTTTTTATCATATATATGAAATGAATGGAGGAGTAGAGAAGACGGTACAGAGATGTATTATAAGAGACCATGATAAAGATAAGTTTGAAAAAAGAAAGAAATTTGTAAGAGAATGTGTGCATTTTATTAATAAGAAATATGGCAAGGGGACAGTGGAGCTACAACTAAAAGATACGTATTGCAACATGAAAGAGATCATTACTAAAAATCCTCAACTAATTAATATTGCACAAAAAGCAATTAAAGACGCTGGAATTAGTCCCATTGTAAAGCCGATACGAGGTGGAACTGATGGAGCTCAATTTTCATTTATGGGATTACCAACACCAAATTTATTTTCAGGTGGGCATAATTTTCACGGTGTTTATGAATATATACCAATATTTGCTATGGGGAAAGCGGTTGAAGTTATAGTAAATATTGTTAAAGAGTTTGGGAAGGTGGAGCAGTAATATTATATGGAGTTGTTCCTCAAAAAGGGAGTAAAAATAGCATAGCACTTTAGTAGCGATGCAATTTTTATTTTAGTTTTTTTCGCCCACAAAAACAATCATTTTTGTAAAAAACTCTCTTAGAGGTGTTTTTAATAAAAATCTGCCCTTTTCTTTCAGCGGCATAATCTTGTAATGGATTGGTTTAAATGGATTTTCATATTTTATAATGTGTTCGCATCGTTTTACTGTCATTCTATTTATATATGTGATTTTTTCTTCTCCATTTACTATACCGAATCTTAAATTTACTCTTTTTTCATAGGATTTTGTATTTTCTGCAAGTTTTTTATATGCATTTATAAGAACAGGTTCGGGAAACAGGATATGTACATAAGGGATACCAATAAGATCCGAAAGGTGTGCACCGTATGGATGATAGTACGGTGGTGAATTGATAAAAATTTTACCTCTACCCTTTAGTATTCTGTAAGTTTCTTTCAATACTTTTTCGGGATTTTGCAGGTGTTCAAATACATCGTTCATTATGCAGATATCAATTGAACTTTCCTTAAAAGACATATTATCTGCATTTGCTACATGGAATTCAATGTTCTTTGTGTTTTTTGACATTGCAAATGCTTTTGCTTGTTTTATAAATCCTTTTTCTGTGTCTATTCCTATTACTTTTTTGGCTCCATTTAATGCATAAAATGTGCTTTTTCCTCCACTGCCTGCCCCAATATCCAGTATGGTCTTGTTCTGTATTTCTCTTAAAAGATCTATTTCAGGAAGGTAGTAATAACTGATGTGTTTTGATTGCTCAAATTCCCACTCTGCAAATGTTTTTATTACTGCATCTTCCAGATTGAATGGATGGACAGGCCGATTAAAAAACCTGTTCATAAAAATAAGAAGGTTTACACCGATACTATTTTTATGCATATTTATCCTTTCATGCGGAAATTTATTGGCTGTCCTATTTTATTGTTATTCTGTGATAAGTCAAAGAACCCCAACCCCTCCCCTCTCGTCTTTCAATCTCTCGAATCTTGGAGAGATGCAAAAGTTTTTGGTCAGAGATGCAGGACAGGGCCAGGGCACAACTCCGAGAGGATTATATGCATATTTCAAGTTTTGTCAAATTAACTGCTCAAGAAAAAAATGGTTTTTATTAATTTTTAAAAAGTTGTATTGTATTGCCTAAGTTGTATATTTTGGTTTGCTAAATTTATTAAACTCTTTGTGTAAAATTAAGTGACAGGTATCTTCAATTCGGTAAATATTCGTAAGATACCCGTCACTTGTTAACGCTTATTAATCAAATGTGTATATAACTTGTACGGTTGCCCGAATTGTAAGCATTCCACCTTCTACTGGAATTTCTATATTTTCTTCGCCTTTTCCTGCGAATACTGTATCGATACCTCGTATTTGATCAAAAATAGAACCGATAGAAATAGTTTTTATTCCAGTAACTGTATATTTTGTTCCATCTAACGATATTTCTGCTTGTGCTTTTGCGTTATTCATAGCTTTTTTAATTGCTTCGAGTTTTAGTTCTTCACGATTTGAGATGTCAAATGAGATTCCGTGTATTATATTTGCTCCACTTTCCCCTGCACAGGTGAGAATTGCTCCGGCATTGTTAACTGTGCATTTTACTCTGAAAGACTCACTTGCTCTATAGTAATCTAAAATAGATTTTCCTGTTTCTTTATCCCAGCGATACACAGGCACAAGACTTAATCCTGTTGTTTTAATATCCTCTTCTTTTATCTCCATTTCTTTCAGTGCGTTGATAATTGCGTTTGCTTGTAAAGACATCTCTTTCATTGCAACACTTGCATCTTTATTTTCTATCTGTATTCCGAACGATACATACGCAATATCAGGTATCGCCTGTATAATGCCTGTGCCTGTTACAGATATCAGGTGATGTTCGTCCACATTTAGGTTCTCCGCAGCTACACTACCTTGCGGCAATGTGCTTCCACCAATTACTACCGTACTTAAAGCCAGTACAGCTAAAATAAAAATTACGATAAATTTTTTACTCATACTGTGCCTCCTTTTCTTTTTTTATAAATTAAATAAATTATGTATATGATAATGGCCCATGGAATTACCCAGCCAACAAATATTATAAATCCAACTAATGACGAAACAAGAGCGTTCAATGCTATTTTCCAAGCAGCAATAAGGCGCTGAAGTATTTCTGGTTTTTCTACTGGAATTTTCCCTTCCTCTGTAATGCTTATTGTAATCTCGGAAAAATCTGTGTGAAATGTGATGTAATTCATTCTTCCTTTAATTTGTTCGATTTCGCTTTCTACTTTTTCCAGTTCATTTCTCAGGGCAATCATATCTTTTATATTATCTGATTTGCTTAGCCAGGAAAGGAGGAGATTTTTTTGTGATTCAAGTACTTTGATTCTTGACGAAAGATCTACGTATTCGCCCGTGACATCCTTGGTTGACACGCGCATATTTTCTGTTTTTCCAAGTTTTGAAATTTGTTCAGCAAATGTATCAAAATCTTTAGAAGGAATCATTATACTAACTGTTCCATAATAGTGTTCATCTTGTTTATAATAGTTTGAATTTGAAACAAAACCATTCAAACCTTTTGCAGTAAAGATGATATTATTCCATACCTCGAAGAATTTTCCTTTTTCTACCTGTAAGCTTGTACTGCCGTTCTTGATTATTTTAATGCCAAAATGGGCATCCGCATCACTTCCACCAAGATAGGTGCCAGATTCTCTTACGGATTCATCTTCAAAGGTTGCGTTTGAGTAGGGCCGAGACTCGTTTATCTGATTTTGTGGAGACATTGTTTTTTCAGTCCTGATTATTTTTGTTCCAAGAAAAAGATAACTTACTCCGCCAATACCTATTATCATCGTGATGATAAGCAAGGCTAGAACAATTTTGTTTTTCTTTAAAAAATTTACAAAGTCATTCATTTTTTCCTCCTTTTTATTTTTAGACAGGCGGATACCTAAAAAGTTCGGTTATTTTAAAGAAAATTTTAATTATTTTCTATTTGCAAAATTTAAAATTTCCTTTACAATATTTATAGGTTTTATATAGAGAAGTGGGAATAAATATGCCCACTTTTTCGTTTGATGGAGAGAACTTATGGATAGAATAAATGAAATTGCAAAGAGAAGCGCCAAGCGATTCGGATTGATATTGGTAGAGTGTTTGGTTCTGGGCGATAGAATTGAAGCAGTTATCTACCGAAGGGGTGGTATCGTAGGGATTAAAGATTTGGAAAGTGTAACAAGGGAAATTCAGAGTGAACTTTTTTCTGTTGGACTTGAAGGAGCATACAGTATTGCACTTTCTTCACCTGGGTTGAGTAGAGTTTTGAAAACAAGGGAAGAAATTGATATTTTTGCTGGGAATGAGGTAAAAGTTTCTTTTAAGGTCGGGGAGAGTATAATAAAAGAAAAGGCTGTACTTGAGGGATTTTCTGGCGATAATGTTGTATTTAGAAAAAATGGAGAAAAATTAGAAGTGCCATTCGATAAGGTGGTGAAAATTTCTCTTTATAATAGGTTGTTAGAAAAGAGAGGTGAGAAAAAATGATAGATATTGATATATTGAGGAACATAGAAGAGGAAGAAGGTGTTTCTAAGGATTATATTATGGAAGTTATACAGACAGCATTGCAAGCTGCTTATAGAAAAACATTTAATGAGCAGAATTCTGTTGTTAAAATAGATCTTTCCCGTGGTAGTGTTAAAATTTATGCAGAAAAGACAATTGTGGAACAGGTAGAAAATTCAGTGCTTGAAATAAGCACTGAAGGAGCAAAGAAATTTACTGACGATGTAGAAATAGGTGGCACCGTTCTTATTGAAATTCCAACAAGTAAACTTTCTTCAACTGGAATTCGCACAGCGCGGCAAGTTTTTCAGCAAAAAATACTTGAGAAGAAACGAGAAGTTGCATTTGAAGAATTTTCTGGACTTGTGGGTACAGTAATCACAGGAAGGGTGACGAGGAAGAAAGG
>DAOWNX010000109.1 GCA_030642335.1 Caldisericota bacterium | reverse complement strand
GGGGAACTAATCGAATCAGTGAGAGGAATTGGTTATAAATTTGGAGAATAAGAGATGCAAAAAGCACGAATTGGATTAATGTGGAAACAGTTTTTTATATATCTCCTTATTATTGTCCTTACTTTTTCATTTCTAGTTTTTTTCGTTTCAAGAGAAATAAACAAATATTATATTAATAATTTAAAATCCAATCTTAAAAATCAAGCTATGCTGGTTGAGAGAATGACAACGGATTTAATGGTTCCCGAAAATGCTAAAGAAATCGATGCTCTTACTAAAGAAATGGGCAAGAAGATTGGAACAAGAATTACAATCATAAGAAAAGATGGATTAATCCTGGGAGATTCAGAAAAAGATCCTACAAAAATGGAAAACCATGCTACTAGGCCTGAAGTTATTCAAGCACTCCGCAATGAAATAGGCTCAAAAATGCGGTATAGTACCACGGTAAAAAAAGAAATGTTGTACATCGCTATTCCAATCACAGAAAACGGTGAAATATTGGGAGTCGTGAGAACAAGCTCATTTGTTCCAGAAATTCAAAAGAGTTTAGGAGCAATTAATAAAAAGATAATTTATATAGCCCTTATACTGATGATTATTGCATTATTATTTTCCATTTTATCTTCACGAGTCTTTACAAATCCCATTAAAGAAATTGCCTTTGCTGCTGAAAAAATTAAAAATGGTGATTTTACAACCAGAATATTTATAAAACGAAAAGATGAATTGGGAGAATTGTCTGATGCAATTAATGAGATGGCTCGTGAACTACAAAAATTATTTAACAATCTGAGCCTGCAAAAAGAAGAGCTTCAAGTAATTCTCTCATCAATGGTTGAAGGTTTGGTAGTCATCAATGAAGAAGAAAAGATTGTTCTGTCAAACAAGAATTTTTCGACTATAGCCGATACTTCAAACGAAACGCAAATCCAGAACAAACGATATTGGGAAGTTCTACAAAATGACGACATCAATAAACTGGTAAAGTCTGTGTCTCGGACTGGCAAAACCCAGACCTGTGAAACTCAATTCGGCGAGAAAATTTATTTAGTCAATGGAGCTCCAACATCAAAAACGGCAAGAAGAAAAATAATAATTGTTTTACATGACATAACGGAGCTAAAGCGAATAGAAAAGGTAAAAGCAGATTTTGTTACCAATATAACGCATGAACTAAAAACTCCACTTACCAGCATAAAGGGTTTTGTAGAAACTCTTAAAGAAAACACTAATACCGAAAATCAACATTTTTTAGAGATAATTGAGAGGAACACAGACAGATTAACAGACATTGTAGACGATTTATTGCTACTTTCCAATCTCGAAGATAAAAAACAGAAACTTAAAATAGAGAAAATTAATTTAAGAGAAATGGCTGACAATATTCTGAAAATCTTTGAAATAAAATTTAAAGAAAAAAAGATAAGCTTTGAACTGGACGCCTCAGACAACATTTCATATATAAATGCAGACCCTTTTTGGCTTGAACAACTATTTATAAACTTGATTGATAATGCAATTAAATACACTGACAAAGGAAGCGTCAAAATTAAGATGTTCTCGGAAGACAAAGATATTCAGATTGAAATCCAAGACTCGGGAATAGGCATACCAAAAAAACACTTATCAAGAATATTTGAAAGATTTTACGTAGTTGATAAATCTCGTTCACATAAACTCGGGGGAACGGGGTTGGGATTATCAATTGTAAAACACATTATACAGCTTCATAATGGAAAAATATCAGTAGAAAGCAAAGTTGGAAAAGGCTCAAAATTTATAATCACCTTACCAAAGGGTTAACCAATATAAACTCAACAGAGTAGTGCTTTTTCGAATAAAGGCACTTTCCTTAATAACGCACGGATTAATCGCATTGACACACCTATTTTGAATTTATTTATTGTTTATATATCAAACTTAACAGAAAATTAACATTTTCCTTATACGGAGTTAACAATAGAGTGCATACTGAAATTGAGGAAATAAAAAATCAAACAACAAAGGAGGAGAAAGAATTGAAAAAAAGTGCAAATCCCTACAAGATAGGGAAAGTAAAAAAGGTATTAAGTGTGATGGTTATAATTTTAGTGATTGCTACTCTTCTGAATGGGTGCAAACCGGCTGGATCAAAAGATAGTATAGAAACTCTTACCTTAACGGGCTCAACTACAGTATTGCCCATAGCTCAAAAGGCGGCTGAAGCTTTTATGGATATTAATCCAAATGCAAGAATTTCTGTGAGAGGCGGCGGCTCCGGTGTTGGTATCTCTGCATTAATTGATGACACAACAGACATTGCAAATGCCTCAAGACCAATAAAAACAAAGGAAATAGAACAAGCGCACGGGAAAGAAGTAAATCCAGTGGAAACAGTAATCGCAATAGACGGAATTGCTATAATTGTACATTCTTCAAATTCAATAAAAGGAATTTCACTGAAACAAATAAAAGCAATCTACACTGGAGAGATCAGCGATTGGCAGGAACTTGGTGAAAAATCAAGGCCTATTGTCATTATTTCAAGAGACGTTTCATCCGGGACATTTGAAGTGTTTAAGAAACTCGTTTTAGGGGGCGAAAAGACAAGGGAGGATGCACTTATGCTTGCGTCGAATAGTGCAGTAACAACAGCAGTAACAAACACGCCTGGCGCTATCGGTTATATCGGCCTTGGCTATCTTACAAAAGATGTAACAGCACTTGAAATAAATGGAATATATCCCTCCAAAGAAACGATCATTGCTGGAGAATATAAACTCACAAGATCTCTATATATGTACACAAATGGAGACCCAGAAGGCATAGGAAAGGAGTTTATCGATTTTATACTATCACCACAAGGACAAAAAATTGTGGAAGAACAAGGTTTTGTTTCTATTAAATAGAAATACAATTTAGGAGCGAGCCTTAGACTCGCTCCTAGGGAGAGATAAATGCAAAAAGACTTAAGCGTGAAAACCTTTAACCACAATCATGTAAATCGCGTAGCAGATTCTGATGTTTATAAAGTATGTTGCTTTTGCTTATGGAAAACACTTAGCAAAACAGAAAAGAATTATAAAAGAAACCATAACGAGAAAACAATAGGTTGGTATTTAACTCTTTGGGAGGATATATGAGAAAAAGAAGGCCTATTGAATATTTACTGCTGTCTTGTGCATTATTATCAATTATTTTTCTTTTTGCCATTGCCATTTCCTTATTCAAAGAAGGATTACCAATCTTTAAAGTAGTAAGTCCTGTAAAATTTATTTTTGGTAGTCATTGGTATCCTGCTCATGACCCGCCAGAATTTGGAACGTTACCTCTAATTTCAGCTTCTTTGCTTATTGCCATTGGCGCACTTATTGTAGCAGTTCCACTGGGAATCGGATCAGCAATTTATATGACTGAACTGGCTCATCCAAAGATAAAGGAAATTATAAAACCAATTTTAGAGCTTTTAGCAAGTATACCTTCTATAATTTATGGTTTTTTTGGTATGGTAATTTTTGCTCCATTCATTCAAAGAATTTTCAATATTCCCACTGGGTTAACTGCTCTTACTGCATCTATTCTATTAGGAATTATGGCCATTCCAACCATAACAAGCATTGCTGAAGATAGCATAACATCCATTCCAAACAACATAAGAGAGGCTTCTTATGCATTGGGTGCAACAAAGTGGGAAACAATTATACAGGCAGTTATTCCTGCTGCATGGTCAGGAATCCTGACAGCTATTATCTTAGGGATGAGTAGGGCAATTGGTGAAACGATGACTGTGCTTATGATCGCAGGTGGAGCAGCAATTATACCTAAATCATTTTTGCAACCTGTGCGACCAATGACGGCTACCATTGCAGCTGAGATGGGGGAAGCTCCTATGGGAAGTCTCCACTTCCATGCCTTATTTGCTATTGCAGCAATGCTATTTCTAATAACTCTTGGGTTTAATATTCTTGCTAATCATATAAAGGAAAAAAGAATATGAGGAACAGCAGTTTGCTCTCCTCAATTGACGCTTCCTTTCCGCGGC
>DAOWNX010000049.1 GCA_030642335.1 Caldisericota bacterium | reverse complement strand
TTATATTTGGGGCTTATGATGGAGATACGCCTTTTTCTGAAAGAAATTTTTTAAAAAAAAGAGCTCGCATTCTCCTTACAAATCCTGACCTACTTCATATTGGAATTTTGCCATATCATACAAACTGGGAAAAATTTTTTTCTCGACTAAAATTTGTTGTGATTGATGAAGCCCATTATTATCGGGGAATTCTGGGCTCACATATGAGTGAAGTAATGAGGAGATTGAGACGTGTTTCTCATTACTATGGAAGTTTTCCGCAATTTATTTTATCATCTGCGACGCTTCAAAATCCGGAGGAATTTGCTTTTAAGCTTGTAGGTGAGCGGGCACGAAGGGTAGGATTTTCAACTGTAGCTCCTTTTAAAAAATACTTTATCATTTTTGATCCAGTTCGCATTGATGCTAAAACAAACTTGAAAAGGAGTATTTACAAAGAAGCTGTTTGGATTATGGAAGAACTTTTAAAAAACAATCTGCGAACTATTGTTTTTGTACGGTCAAGGCGAGGCGTTGAAATGGTAACGAAAGACCTTTTGAGCAAAATAAACGCTGCCGATAAGAATCTTATTTCTTCATACAGAGCAGGTTATTTAAAGGAACTGAGAAAAGACATTGAAGAGAAATTGCGAAACAGCGAAATTAAAACTATTATTACTACAAATGCACTTGAGTTAGGCATAGACATCGGGGATCTTGATGTGACTATTATTATCGGTTATCCCGGAACAATTTCTAGTGTATTTCAGGAATCGGGGCGTTCAGGTAGGAATGGCTCATCTATTACAATTTTTATTGCAGGAGTAAATCCACTCGATCAATATTTTATTAAAGATCCGGATTACCTTTTCCGGGAGAGCTTTGAAAGTATTGCAATTAACCCGGATAATCCTCACATTCTTACTCCTCATATTAAATGTGCTTCTTATGAAATGCCGATCAATGACACTATTGATCCTGAATATTTTGGTGGAAGTTTGAATGACAGCTTGAGTTCTCTCTCTCGTCAAGGGGTTTTAGAGCAAAGAGGACATAAATTTTACTATGCTTTGAGAGATTATCCTGCTGCTAAGGTAAATATCAGGGGCAGTAGCGGGCAGGATATTGCGCTCATAAACGAAGAAACTAAAGAAGTGCTTGAGATAGTTTCTATGCGAAGAGCCGTCGAAGAAGTTTTTAAGGGTGCAATTTACTTTCATCTTGCTGACTCATATTTTGTGCGCGAACTTAATTTGCAAGGCAAATACGCACTCCTTTCAAAAACTAATTTAAACTACTATACAGATTCTCTTGCCATTCATAGGATAGATGTAAAAGACATTAATAGGAAAAAAAAGTTTCACCGTTTGGATATGTATTTTGGTGATGTTTTGGTTAGTGAAACAACAATTGGTTTTATAAAGAAGCAATACGGCACGGATAGAAAGATAGGTGAAGAAGAACTAAAACTTCCCGTGATGACTTTTACAACAAAAGCATTTTGGTTTACATTAAATTTGTCGCTTGAAAAGCTTATCAAAGAGACGGAAGAAGAAATTTTAGGCACTATTCATGCTGTTGAGCATTTGCTTGTTGCAATGATGCCGATTGTTGTAATGTGTGATAGAAATGATGTTGGCGGAGTTTCTCATCCTCTTCATCCAGATACTGGAAAATCAACAATATTTGTGTATGATGGAGCAGAGGGAGGCGTTGGTCTTGCTGAAAAAGGTTTTGAACGTGCCGAAGAACTGTTTACTGCTGCATATAAAACAGTTTCAACTTGTTCTTGCAAAACAGGGTGTCCTTCCTGCATTTTTTCTCCAAAGTGCGGAAATAGAAACAATCCTCTTAGCAAACGCGGCGCAATTACACTTTTGAAGGAGATACTCAAATGAAATTTTTAAAATTTGCAGGAATTGTTTCGATTGCAATTGTTATTATTCTCGCAAGCTTTTTTTCTCTTTTATCCAGCAGACATTTTTATTCTTATGAGTTTGAAAAGCAAAATATAGCTTTATTTTCTGGATTTTCTAATTCTCAGTACTCTAGTTATGTCGGACAAATTGTTCACAATTTTTTTAGTGAAAAGCCTCTCTATATAACAGATATGGAGGGGAATGCTATTGAAGATTTTTTCTCCCAACAAGAAATCACTCATATGTATGATGTAAAAAATGTTATGCAAATGGCGTTGTTTATTTTATTCGCTTCGTTTATTGTTAGTTTTATTCTTATTTTATTATCGAGGAATAGAAGAGTTCTTTTCAAGCATGCTGCAGTTGGCATTTTAATTTTTGTTCTATTTATTAGCACTGCGATTGTCATGAATTTTGATTTTACTTTTACACTGCTTCATAAGATTCTTTTTAGGAATGATTTTTGGCTTCTTCCCGAAGATGCAGTATTAATACGAATGTTTCCCGTATCTTTTTTTGCTGATTTTGCACTATTCTGGGGGGCTATTGTTACAGTAGTTAGTGCTAGTATAATATTCCTGGATGTTTGGCTTTGGAAAAATTTTTCGAAGGAAAACTCACCTTTTCTTTTTATAGCAGTTTATCTTTTTTTATCGTGCACTCTATTTTAATAACTTACCTAACTTAAAATTTAAAGATATACAAAAAATTAAGATACCAGGGAATTTTTCTTGTACGATAACCATAAAAAGATCTTTACAATCCGAGAAGGTTTGAGCGCTCTTTCATTTTTTTCTTTACAATGTCCATATCTAAGGGAACGGTTTTTAGCAGTGGAAGCCAAAGTATAGCACATGGTATCCAGAAAAGTGTAGCGATAATGAGTGTGGAGGAAAGGCCGTACCTATCAGCGAGAATTCCTCCAATGAGAGGGCCAATACCTCCCCCCATGATATCTGTGAGATTGGCAACAGAAAAAATTGTCCCGCGATTTTCAGGTACATTGGTATCTAAAAGAATAGCTCTGGCATTAGGGCCGGCTATAGATGGAATAACTGCTCCGAGACTTCCGAGAAAGAAGAGTGGCAGAATCTGATAAAAAACAGGGGGAGAGGGGGTTTGATATTTTATAGCACCAATAATGAACGGTATACCTAAGAAGATTGAAAATATACAGAGTATTGTGCGGTATGCAATTCTTTTTTTGCACAAATAATCGCCTAAATATCCCCCCATAACATTTCCAACCACTCGTATCCCAATAAAGCTCATCATAAGTGCAGTAGCCAGGCTAATGGAAAATCCTTTTTCCTGAGCAAAAAATGTTATAACCCAGCTTGAAAGTATCCCGAATGGCAGACATCCAAAGAAACTCTGTAGATTTAAAAATAGATTCGTTTTTATGGTTATAGCTTTCTTAAAATCAGATAATTTTGCTGTATAGTTATAAATGGCTCCCGATTCTAATAGCCTTTTAATTTCTGCTTCCCCTTCCCCTCTTTTTGGTTCTTTTACAAAATGGTAGAACAAAGGAAGTAAGAAGAGATTTGGTATAGCGACAATAATAAAAGTGTATCTCCAATTGAATCTTGGTCCGATTATCCCGGCTATACCTGCCCCAAATAGATATCCAACCCCGGTTGCAAATAGGAGCCACCCATTCCCCTTCCCTCTCTCTTTAGAAGGAAAGTAATCGCCAAGCAAAGACACAGACACTGGCAGTATCATGCCGATCCCCAAACCTGTTGCTGCCCTTATGGTAAATAGCTGAGCATAATTATTTACAAATGCAGTTAGAAAACAAGAAATCTCGCCCATTAAAGTTCCTATTATAAGTAGCTTTTTTCGTGAATATTTGTCTGTTAAATATCCCCATAGTAGAGTTGACAGTGCTCCAATTATGATAAAAACCGAACTTACAATTCCCATTTGAGTATGTGTTATCCCAAATTCTTTTTCAACGAGAAGATAGTTAGGAATTAGTGCTGCTTGGTCTGCAGTTAAAAAGATAGTTATAAGTATAAGAAACACGAAACCGATATTACTTTTTTTCATCTCTCATTCTTCTTTCTCTGTGTTTCATTATATATTTTTAAAGTAAATTTTTTATAGATTTTTCTTGACTACTTTCTCAATATTTCTTTTGTACTTTTTATAAAGTCGTGTATATCTGTTTTGGTTGTATTAAAAGAAGTCATCCATCTTACTTCTCCCTTTTCTTCATTCCATACATAGAAAAAGGATTTTTTTTGTAAACTGGGAATATATTTTTTAGGTATAATGGCGAAAATTCCATTTGCTTCAACTGGTTGAGTGATTTTTATTTTATCTATTTTTCTTATTTCTTTTTCTAAAATCTTTGCAATTTCATTTGCATGAGTTGCATTCTCTAGCCAGAGATCATTGGATAAGTATTCTATAAATTGTGCAGAGATATAGCGCATTTTCGAGAAAAGTTGTGCTCCTTGTTTTCTTATAAATTTAAAATTTTCTGATATTTCTTTATTGAAGAAGATAACTGCTTCACCGAGCATCATGCCATTTTTAGTGCCACCAAAGGAAAGAATGTCCACACCTGTATCTGTTGTAAACTTTTTAAAGACCATATTTAATGAAGCTGCTGCATTTGCAATTCTTGCGCCATCCATATGAAGAATCATATTGTTTTTATGGACAAAATTTGCTATCTCTTCGATCTCTTTTTTCTTATATACGGTGCCCATTTCGGTGCTTTGAGTAATTGACACAACCTTTGGCTGCGAATGGTGAGCATCGCCTATTCCGTGCATAAGCTTTTTTACTCCAGCTACTGTGATTTTCCCGTTTGTGGTTGGAATGGCAATGATCTTGCATCCCGTGAATTTTTCAGGGGCTCCGCACTCATCTGTGTTTATATGTGCTGTTTCTGCCGTAATAATGGAATTGAATGAGTTAGTAACGGTTTTTAATCCAAGTACATTTGCTCCAGTACCTGTAAGCATAAAATATACCTTGATATTTTTTCCAAAATGCTCTTTGAATTTTTCTACAGCTTTTTCAGTGTAAGGATCATTTCCATAGGCGATGTAATCTCCTTGATTTGCATTTCTTAGTGCTTTTAAGATACGCGGGTGGACAGGCGCGTTATTATCGCTTGCAAATGATTTTTTAATTAACATGATAGCCTCCCGTGTTGCCTTATTTAATTTTCTATACGAAATTCATTTGGTTGTTTCATTAATTATATACGAAATTGTTCTTCTTCAAAAGGGATATATTGGGAATATTGGGAGATAGTTCTTTTTTATGCTGTTTTTTATCATATGCTTTTGATAGTTTCCTCTGCAGCTTATCTATCTTTCTCTTTAGAGTTAGTTTAACAAACTCATCCAGTATCTTGCTTTTCTCCTTATTCCTTGCCTTTTTGTATCTCTTTGACATCACCTCTTTCAAATACTTCCCAAATTTCCTTTTTTTTCATTTTTGTTTATTATATTTTGTTTTTTAAAATTTTCATACCTGCCTATGCTGTAAGCACTGCAGACAGGTAGATTTTTGATGATTCAATTCGCGGATACGGACTTGACAAAAAAAAAAAAACGATTAAATTATTATAGAAGAATGTTTTAGAAACTTATGAAAAAGTTTAGAAAAGAGAAAGTTGTAAATACGGGAGGTGCAATGTGGAACTTACCGAGATAGGGATACCGGGCGAATCCTCGGTTCCGATGAAGCATGCAAGGATCTTAAGAGGTCCATATCAAATGTCTTTTGACATCACAAACAAGTGTAACTTCAGATGCCTTCATTGTTTTAACAGAAGTGGAGAAAATCCTGTAACAGCGAATGAGTTAACAGATGATGAAGTTTTAGAGTTTGCACATGACCTTGCAAGACTGAAGTTATTTAATCTCTGTTTTTGTGGAGGTGAGCCGTTCTTAAGGTTTGAACTTATGTGCAAAGTTGGTGAAATACTTTCTGCTTCAGGCTCTATTGTTTCGTTTGTAAGTAACGGAAGTCTTATAACGGAAGAAAAGGCAAAGAAGCTTTTATCAAGCGGTGTAACAAGAGGACAGGTAAGTTTGGATGGAGATAATCCTGCCTCGTATGAGAGGTTAAGAGGTGTAAAAGGTTCATTTGAAAAGGCAGTAAGTGCTATTAAAATCTTAAAAGAAGCAGGTTTCAAAGAGGTAGATGTAGCATTTTGTCCTACAGCTTGGAATATTGATGAAGTTGAAAGTACTTTTCTTCTTTGCAAAGAGCTTGGAGTAAGTGGTTTTCGAGTGCAGCCGTTAATGCTTTTGGGAAGAGGGAAAGAAAATGCGAGATTTATTCTTCCAACTCCTCTACAGTATAGGGAATTGGTAAAAATAATTAATTTTATGAAAGAGAAATATATGTTCAACGAAAGTTCGAACTGTAGTGCCTGTGGATTGACGCCAAATGTTACCCATAATACGAACATTGAATGGGGGGACCCAGTTGATCATCTCATTCGTTTTCCAACAATTACGGAACATTGCAGTACCTCTGCAGGAATAAAAGCTGATGGATCTATACAAGTTTCTCCATATCTTCCCATAACTGTGGGAAATATACGAAAACATAAATTTAGCGAATATTGGGATAATGGTTTAGCAAGGATGTGGGAAATCCCAAAGGTAAAAGAGCTTGCAGGAAGAGTCGCATCTGTCAAGGATATGGGAAGAAGCGATGAGAGAATCCCGACTGTTTGGTTTGATGAAGATATTGAAATAGACATTATCGATGATAATCTTTTAGGAGGGCTTAATGAAAGAAGCAAAGCCAGTGTTTAAGAAAGAGAACCTTCTTTATGAAAGAGAAGAGAAAG
>DAOWNX010000008.1 GCA_030642335.1 Caldisericota bacterium | reverse complement strand
GCGATACTGGCAGCAAGCAGAATTAATACCAAAAAATTTGTTATTTTTTTTTTTATTGTTTTTTATTGTATAAGCAACGTGTTTTTTTGTCAACAGTTGCTGAATAAGAAAGTAAGTTTTACCCAATTTTCCTTCATATGCTTGAGTATTGATTTCTAGAGTCAAACTCTAAAATTTTTTTTACTTTTAGGAGAATATTTTATTAAAATTATATCTTTATTAAAAAAAAATTAATGTTATACTAAATTTTATGCAAAGGAGGAGATTGCTATGCAGGAAATAGTTGAAAGCGCGCTTTTTGCAGCAAAGAGAGCCGGCGCCTCTTATGTTGATATACGGTCTATCCAGAGGGAGGAAGAAGACATTACCACGAAAAATGGTGCAGTCGATGCAATAAAACACACTGGTTCCAAAGGATTTGGAGTGAGGGTTATTACAAATGGTGGATGGGGTTTTTCATCTTCATTTATAGCTACCCCCGAAGAAGGAGAAAGAGTGGCAAATGAGGCTGTTCAAATTGCACTTGCGAGTAGTAAGACAAAGTTAGAAGACGCAAAAATGAGTGATTCAAAAGTTTATCAAGACAGAGTGTCACAACCAGTCAAAATTGATCCGTTTGAGATGCCTATTACAAAGAAAATTATGATTCTTCTTGAAGCAGATAAGGCAATGAACGTCCAGGGTATTGTTGTGAGAAAAGGATCTATGCACTTTTCAAAAGAGTGGAAAACTTTTGCATCATCTGAAGGAGCATACATAGAGCAGGAGAGAATTGTCAGTGGCGCAGGAATATCAGTTGTTGCAACTGATGGAAAAGAGATGCAGGTGAGAAGTTACCCTAACTCATTCGGCGGTGATTATCAAAGAAAAGGATTTGAGTTTATTGAAGAAATGGACCTCATTTCTCACGGCAAAGAGATTGCAGAGCAATCCGTAAAGCTACTTTCGGCAAAGCAGTGTCCTTCTGGCACGATGGATATTGTATTGGGGAGTCCGCAAATGGCTTTGCAGATTCATGAATCAGTAGGGCATCCTACCGAACTCGATAGAGTGCTTGGAGAAGAAGCATCTTTTGCTGGCACTTCATTTCTTACAACAGATAAACTTGGTACATTTAAATACGGGTCTGATATAGTGAATATTACTGCTGACGCAACAATCCCAGGAGCTTTAGGAGGATTTGCGTATGATGACGAAGGTGTTAAAGCAAAAAGGGTTTATCTTGTGAAGAATGGAATATTTGTGGGGTATCTTAATTCGAGGGAGACGGCGGCGAAATTAGATCTTGAGGTTATGGGTGCGATGCGTGCGGACAATTGGAATAAAATGCCTATCATAAGGATGACAAGTATTAATTTGGAGCCAGGCGATAAAACATTAGATGAATTGATTAAGGGTATCGACCACGGTGTTTTGATGGGAACAAATAAAAGTTGGAGCATTGATCAAAATAGACTGAATTTTCAGTTTGGCACTGAGATCGGATGGGAAATTAAAAATGGAAAGATCCAGGAAATGGTAAAAAATCCCACTTACACAGGAATTACATATGAATTTTGGCGAAAATGTGACGCTATAGCAAACAAGGATTTTTGGCATGTTTGGGGTGTACCAAATTGTGGGAAAGGGGAACCAGTGCAGGTGATGCAGGTGAGTCATGGTACTGCTCCAGCACGTTTCAGAGATATACAAGTAGGGGTGTTGAAATGATTGGGAAAGAAAGAGTATTGGATATATTAAAAAATGTGATTTCCCTGTCCAGTGTTGATCAAACTGAAGCCTTATTTATGGGAGAAGAATCTTATCTGACAGGTTTTGCTAATAACTATATACACCGAAATGTCGGCGGGAAAGATTGTAGTCTTTCCGTGAGAGTTGCAATTGGAAAAAAGGTTGGTTCTGCGATGGTAAATAGTTTTTCGAAAGATGCTGTTAAAAAAGTCGTTCACGATGCAATTCTTATTGCAAAGAACCAGAGAGAAAATCTTGATTTTGTCTCATTCGCAAAACCGGAAAAAAGAAAAGATAGAGATTTTTTCGTGGAGGCAACAGCTAATTGTACTCCGGAGTTCAGGGCAGAGTATGTAAGTAAAATATTAAGTAAAACAAAAGCGAAAGGGTTTATTGGTTCAGGTAAATTCGAAACAAATGCGTTAGAAGTTGCAGTAGCAAATTCGTTAGGTGTGGAAAGATATACAAAATTAACGATAAGCACACTAAAAAGCGTTGTGTTAACAGATACCTCAAGTGGATACTCGGAGTATTCTTCAACTGACGTTAATAAAATTCCTCTTGAGGATATTATTCGAGAGAGTGTTGAGATTGCAGAAAAGAGTGAAAATCCTGTATCAATTGAGCCAGGGAAGTATGAAGTGATTCTTACGCCATATGCACTTGCAGATTTAATAGGAAGCCTAAGTTATATTGCATTAAATGCAAGAGCGATGAATGAAGGTATGAGCTTTCTCATCGGGCAGATTGGTAAGAAAGTAGTTGGCGAAAACATTACAATGTATGACGATGGTTTTTCTCAGGAAACAATTTCTCTTCCATTTGATTTTGAAGGTGTGCCAAAGAAGAAAGTAATGTTCTTTGATAAAGGTGTTGCTAAAGGGGTTGTGTATGACACGCTTTCGGCATATAAAGAAGGAAAGAAATCGACTGGTCATTCACTTCCTCAACCGAATCCGTACAGCCCATACCCGATGAATCTTATTATGGAAGGCGGTGAGAGTAGCAAAGAAAAAATGATTTCTCATGTGAAAAAAGGGCTTTATGTCCAGCGATTTTGGTATACCAACCCGATGGATCCAAGGAATACTGTCATTACAGGGATGACAAGAGATGGATTATTTCTTATAGAAAATGGAAAAATCACAAAGCCTGTCAAAAATATGCGTTTTATTGAAAACATTGCAACTGTGTTAAACAATGTCCTGGAATTAGGCAAAGAGAGAAAAATCATTTATGATATGGCATCTGTTACCGCGCCGTACGCGCGGATAAAAGATTTTACTTTTACAGGCAAAACCGAATTTTAGGAGGTAACTGATGAAGAGATACGGGGTTTTATGTGATGGTGGAGATGCACCCGGCATTAATGCAGCGATCAGAGCAATTGCACGCGAAGCATTTGAAAAAGATGATGAAATGTTAGGTTTTATAGATGGTTTTATTGGTTTGATAAAAAATGATGTCAAAATTATTACAAAAGATACGGTTTCAGGTATTTTGCCCCTCTCCGGATCTGTACTGGGAATCTCTCGCATTAATCCATTTAAGGATCCCCCCAATGTCCAGGCAATTAAGGAAAATTTTAAGAAAAATTCATTAACTCTTTTAGTGATCATTGGTGATAGAGATACAGTAGATATAGCTAAGAAATTTTCTGACGAAGGCATTCCTTCTATTGTAATACCAAAGACAATTGATAACGATGTATATGGCACAGATTTTGCTATAGGATTTGATACTGCCGTAACTACAATTAGTTCTGCATTGGATAACCTTCATGCTACTGCGTCAGCACACCATCGGGCAATGATTGTGGAAACAATGGGCAGAGAAACTGGATGGCTCGCTTTATTTGGAGGAATAGCAGGTGGGGCAGATTATATTATTATACCTGAAATTCCTTACAAGTTAGAAGAAGTTGCAGCACATCTGGAAAAAAGGAAAAAAGAAGGTAAAAATTTCAGTATCGTGGTAGTAGCTGAAGGAGCTTCTCTTCCGGGAGGAAAAACTGAACAAAAGGAGTATGATGAATTTGGGCATCCAATAAATAGTAAGAAAATGGTGGGTTACACAATTATGGAAGAACTTGAAAAGCTTACTCACATTAAAACTCGTACAACTGTACTTGGATATATACAGAGAGGTGGCATACCTACAAATACCGACAGAATTTTAGCAACAAGACTTGGAGCAGCTGCAATAGAGTTTGCAGATAAAGGTAAATTTAATGGGCTTGTAGGGATTTGCGGAAGGGATATTGTGTTCAATCCTCTTGAAGAAGTTGCCGGGAAAATACATAGTGTTGACCTGGAATTTTATAGGCTAGCTAAAACCTTCTTTTAAGCACAAATAACCGCACCTTGAAAAATTATATCAGTGAACTTGACAGCACAATAAATATAAATTATAATTCAATTACATTATTGAAAGGAGGAGTAAAATGAGAATTAAAAAGTTGTTGGTATTATTACTTGTTGTAGTAATGGTCGGGGTAGTATTTGTAGGATGTGCCCCAAAAGAAGAAGAGGAACCACCAACACCATCAATTAAAATTGGACTTGTAACAGATGTCGGCGGAAGAGGCGACAGGTCGTTTAATGACTCTGCCCTTCGTGGTTTAGAAACATGGGCAGGAAAAGTGAAGTATGTAAAAGGTGGCGGTTACGAGCCAATTACAGATGCAGAGTTTGATGCGAGCATCCCTGAAGACCTAAAAGACAAGAATATTCATTCATTGGGTGTATCTGCTATGGTTCTTGAGTCAAAAGACAAAAAAGATTATATTCCAAACATTGCAACACTTGTTGAACAAGAAAAATGCGACCTTGTCATTGGTGTAGGATTTATGCTTGCAGGCGCAATTGGTGAATCTGCTGTGAAGTATCCTGATACAAAGTTTATGTTGATTGATGCGCCTCCTGTAGATGAGGAAGGTAACATGATAGATCCACCAAATGTAGTAGGCTATTTGTTTAACGAGCATGAATGCGGATTCCTCGTGGGAGCAGTTGCAGCTTATGCAACAGAATCTGGCAAAGTTGGTTACATTGGCGGAATGCCAATTCCTCCAGTATTAAGATATGAAGCTGGTTACCTAGCTGGTTTAAAGACAATAGATCCAAGTATTAAGATTATTGGTCAGTATACTGGCAGTTTTACAGAACCTGCATTAGGTAAGAGTGCTGCAGAGTCTCAAATTAGCCAGGGCTGTGATGTATTATTTCATGCTGCAGGTGCAACAGGAAACGGAATGTTCCAGTCAATTTGTGAAAGAGGAGCACCTTACTGGGGTATTGGTGTTGATGTAGATATGGGCCTTGACCCTAATCTTTGCCCTGCCAGAACACTCACTTCTTCTTTAAAACATGTAGATTATGCAACGTATCTTGCTATCAAGAACATTGTAGACGAGACATTCCACAGCGGTCTTATAATAATGACTCTAAAAGATGGTGGTGTGGGCTATGCCCCGGACCATGTGGCAGATGCACTTACTCAGGATCAAATTGATAAGGTTGAGCATTTAAGAGAGATGATGATAGATGGCGTTTTTGAAGTTCCAACAGATCCACCTGATGTAGATAACTGGACTCCTCCAACTGATTTTTAATAATAAGAGAAAATGAATTTATACAGGGTGGAATTACTCCACCCTGTATTTTTAATGAGAGGCAAAGATGAAAGCATTAGAAGTTAAAGATATTGTTAAACAGTTTCCAGGTGTTCTTGCAAACGATAGCATAAATCTCTCCGTAAATAAAGGAGAGATTTATGCTATCGTAGGAGAAAACGGGGCAGGGAAATCAACTTTAATGAAAATTATCTATGGATTATACACCCCAACATCAGGCGAAATTTTCGTATTTGACAAGAAAGTCGACATTAAAACTCCCCATGATGCAATTGGATTAAAAATTGGCATGGTACATCAGGAATTTATGCTTATACCCCGTTTTACTGTGACGCAGAACATTGTGTTAGGTGATGAACCCAGCAAAGGAATAGTTTTTGACTACAAGAAGGCGTTAAGCGAGGTAAAGGAGTTATCTAAGAAGTTTGGGTTAAAAGTAGACCCAGCAGAAAAAGTGGCAAACCTTCCTGTTGGTATCCAACAAAGGGTGGAAATACTAAAAATATTGCGAAGAGGAGCAGAGATACTGATTTTTGATGAACCTACCGCAGTGCTTACTCCAGAAGAGACAGAAGATTTGTTTAAAACTTTAATGAAATTAAAAGAAAATGGTAAGACAATTATATTTATTTCCCATAAACTCAAGGAAGTAATAGCTATTGCAGATAGAATTGCTGTTTTAAGACGCGGAAAATTACAAGGAATTGTGGAAAAAGGAAAAACAAGTGAAGTAGAACTTGCACGAATGGTTGTTGGTAGAGATGTTGTATTAAAAATCCCGAAAGCCGAGACAAAGGTTAGAGAGACGGTAGTTTCAGTTCGCGATCTTACAGTAAAAAGTAAAAGAGGAATTATAGGGCTAAAAGAAGTTTCTTTCGATGTCTGTGCAGGTGAAATTGTTGGCATTGCTGGAGTAGAAGGAAATGGGCAAGCAGAATTAGTGAATGCATTGATTGGTTTTACTCGCCCTGTTAAAGGCACTATTGCATTTGATAGCAAAGAACTTAGAGTGATTACTCCGTTTAACATAAGAAAGAAAGGGATGGCATACATTCCTAAAGATAGGAAAATGAGAGGCCTTGTACTACCTTTTAGGTCAAGAGAAAATATTATTATGGGTCAGCATACTCTTTATCCATTTTCAAAAAATGGAGTACTAAATAACATTGAAATAGATAAGTTTACAACAAAAAAATTGGAAGAATTTGATGTAAGACCAAGAGATATACACACAAGGGCCAGAAATCTTTCAGGAGGGAACCAACAAAAGCTTATTCTTGCCAAAGAAATGTCTATGGAACATAAGTTTCTTCTTGCCTCTCAGCCTACGAGAGGACTAGATATTGGGGCTATGGAGTTTGTATACCATAAACTCATAGAAGAAAAGGAAAGAGGTATGGCAATATTATTAATTTCTCTTGAGTTGTCAGAAATTCTGGGGCTTTCAGACAGGATATTAGTGCTGTACAACGGAGAAATTGTTGGAGAGACAACACCGGATAAAACAAATGAAGAAGAATTAGGCCTTATGATGCTCGGACTGAAAAAGAAAAAGAGAGTGACGAAATGAAAGATGTATTTAAAAGGTTTTTTTTTGGGAAAAGAGAAAAATATTGGTGGATGAATGTTTTAGTTCCCTTAGTTTCTATTTTGCTTGCATTTATCGTAGGAGCGATTTTTATAAAAATTACGGGCAGGAGTCCAGTTGTTGCATATAAATTATTGTTTGGGGCATCAGGTTTGTTTCCTGGTCCTTACTGGAAAAGCCATTTTTCAGAAATGCTTCTTTCTTCTTCTATGTATATCGCGACTGGTCTTGGATTTGCAATTGCTGCAAAAGGAGGCTTGTTTAATATCGGGGCAGAAGGTCATTTTATTGTTGGCGGCATTACTGCCGCTTATCTTGGGTATGCAAAGCCATTTGCGGGTTTACCGAAATTTATTCATTTACCTCTCATTATTGTGGGTGTTATACTTGCAGGAGGTATCTGGGGTGCTATTGCAGGATACTTAAAAGCAAAAAGGGGCATACATGAGGTTATTACAACAATTATGCTGAATTGGATTGCCTTATATCTTATTGAGGCGTGGCTTGTTATTGGCCCTATGAAAGCAGCAGTTGAAACAGGTATTTCAGGTACGCCATATATTAGTTTGTCTGCTAAATTGCCAAAAATTCTTCCCCCAACACGGCTTAATATCAGTATTATCATTATCCTGGCAGTGACGTTTTTAATTTGGTATTTGTTTTATAAAACAACATTTGGATATGAAATACGTACTATGGGACATACATTAATTTTTGGTATGGAGGCTCCAAAAGCAGCTGGAATAAATGTTGAGAGAAAAACTATCCAAACGATGTTTATCGCTGGTGCTGTTGCAGCGCTGGGTGGTGCATTTATGGTGTTAGGCGTTCTCTTTCAGTATCCTCCTATATTTGAAGGGGGATACGGATTTGATGGAATTGCTGTTGCTTTGATTGGCCAGAATGAACCGTTGGGAGTTGTACTTGCAGGCATATTAATAGGAGCGTTAAGAACAGGTGCTACTACTGTTCAGCTTGCTCATATTCCAAAAACGTTTCCTTCTATTATAGAGGGTTTTGCTGTTGGATTTATTGCTCTCCAGATGCTTATAAGGTATTGGCTTATGAAACTTGTACGGGGAAGGAAAAAATCCGTTCAAACTGAAATGGGAGGAGGCGCAAAATGAATAGCAATATTCCTTTTTTAAATGCTTCTATTGCGCAGGCATTAGATTATACTGCCCCCATTCTTTTTGCTGCTTTAGGTGGTGTGATGTCTGAAAATGCAGGTATTGTGAATATCGCACTCGAAGGAATGATGCGATTTGCTGCTTTTTTTGGCGTGTGGGGATCGTTTGTATCGGGTAATCCCTGGGTTGGGTTACTCTGGGGCGTTGGGATTGGTATTCTGCTTGGCGCTTTACATGCGTATATTACGGTTAAATGGGCAGGCGACCAGATTATTTCTGGTGTGGCAATTAATGTTATGGCAATGGGCATGATCACATATCTCCTCGAATCAGTTTTTAAAACGACAGGTTATTCTCCGCCAGTAGCCTATTTTGGGGCTCCAGCTAGCAAAGTACACCTTACGTTTCTTAAAGGTATTCCTATTTTAGGTGCGTTTGCTGAGCTCACAATACTTATCTGGTTTGCGTTAATTTTAGTTGTTGTCTTGCATTTTGTTTTATATCACACAGTACTTGGGTTAAGAATTCGTGCTGTTGGTGAAAATCCTCATGCAGCAGAAACCTTGGGAGTAAATGTATTTAAAATAAAATGGTTTGCTGTAATTTCTGGTAGTGTTCTTGCAGCATTTGGAGGTTTGGCGCTTTCACTGGGGACACTGTCTTCGTTTACTAACTCAATGGCTATGGGAAAAGGTTTTATTGGATTAGCTGCTATGATTTTTGGTAAATGGACACCTTTTGGTGCGCTTGGTGCGATACTTATTTTTGCTGGTGCACAGGTGCTACAGTTATTTATGCAAGGAACAGCAACTGGGTTTGCAAAGTTAATTCCGCTGGGGTTCTATCTTTCTCTTCCGTATATGTTAACAATTGGTGCATTGATTGGTGTTGTCGGAAAAGCAGTTGGTCCTGCTTCAGACGGCGTACCTTATAAAAAAGAAAGTTAGTTAATTTATATTTTGTGGCGATGTAATGCCTGGTTTCATTAAACGATGCCAGGCATTTTTTATGGGAGCAGTAATACAAATAAATCTTTTCCGTCTGTTTTATAATCTGAATTTAAGTCAGTAAAGCGGTTAAATCCTTTGTCCATGTAAGTTTTACCAAAATTTTCTATAAGAATTTCTAAATCATTACTATCCACATGCTCATCCATGTTGATGTCTCGTATATCATATCCATTTATTGCAACATTGAATGTTTTATCTTCTAACAAGCCTTCGGTTGTGATAGAATCTTTTATTGTGATTTGCCCTTTTATATTTCCTCTAACTACACCACTAAAAACTATTTCTCCAATTGCATTGTTTAAACGTATTATCCCAAAGGCATTATCGATTATTGCATTTTTCACTGAGGAAGATTTAATATAGATGCCAGTGGGTAGCAACATAAAGAGACTTGTTTTTTCGGGGATGTTCAATGTAATTTTTATATCTTTTGCATTATCTATATGTAATGCTATAGGGTTTTCGGTTCTTTTTGTTGCAATGTATTCTTTTTGTTTTTCCACAACATTCCATGTAATTGCCGGGTCTCCATATAGGTTATAATCGTATATGTTCATTAAATTGGCTTCTATAGGATCTTCTATGTCGTTATAAAAATCATTTTCAAAAAATTCTTGCAATGCTGTATAAAGGGATTCACCAACAGTTTTTCCTGCAGTTAGATTTTTTACAAAATAGTAGTTGATGCTTCCTGTTCCTCCATCATGGGGAGCAGCAAAATAAGAAGGCGAATAGCTTATTCCGGTTGATCCGATGAAAGTGACCCCTCCTTTTTTAAGTATGGCTTTGCCCAGGTTACTCACGCCATTTTCATTAAGGCAACTGCCGGAAAAAAAGATGCCATTTGCTTGAAAAGGATCGTCTTTAGCGATAAAACTTTCGAATTTAAATTCACCATCATCTGGAATGCCATTTTCATTTTTATCATTCCAAATTTCTCTGTATGCTGCCGAATTGCTTCCGTGAGCTACCCAATTCACAAATCCTGCATCAGGTAGAACTGAATAAAAGTTTTCTTTTGTAAGTTCAAAATCTGCATCATATATTGAAGGGAAAGAACCAGATTTTTCATACAGTTTGATGACATTTTCACCAAGAAAAGTAGCGATGAGTTCTTCTTCCCTTGCTCCATCACCGTTAAAGATCCTTACTCCTTGATAAATTTCTCCCGGGTATGCGATAAATGATGCGGCAAGCACAGCTGTTTGGGGAGGATTTTCTTCAAATTGGATTGTTCGGTTAAAAACTTTTTCGATCTCTTTGTTGCTGTCAAATGGAATTCTTCCTACGAAAATATCAGGTGCTATATTTATCCGATCGTCATAAAGCTCTCCCGGGAATAAATCTCCGTCTTTGTCTAACTCTTCGTTCAGCAATGCGTAATACAAATCTGTTTTTGTTTCCGAAGGTGCACTATATGAAGGTGAATGTACCGTGCTTGATGGATACATTGAAGGACGCGGGATTGTATTTTCGCTTCCAAGAATAAGCAAATATCCTTTTCTAACGGCAATTTTTTTGAGATAATTTCTTATTTCCGATGGACTATTCGAACCGATGTCTTCAACTGTGACAATTTTTACATCGTATTTTTTGTTTCTTGTTTTGGCGACGAGCTGTGCGCTTTGCATAAGATTATTCGTTGTAAGAATAATATATTGAGTTTTGTGCGGTATTGTTGTTGCTTTAGTTCCATGAATATTGCAAATAGAGAATATTAATACAAAAATAATAATGAAAATGAAAGGTTTTTTGTTTCTTACAACATTATTTATCTGCATTACATTTACACAAACGAACTTATGTGGGTGATAAATATTATTAGAGATGAGCTGAATAGTAGTTTAAGGAAGAGTTGTTTTTCAAAATCTTTTTTCCTGTAAAAGTACAGAAGGACGCAAAAAATTGCCGAAACTATCACTATGATAAGGTTAAGATTAAAAGACCCCGCTAACAGTGAAACAGCGTTTGTAAAGAAAAGCAGAAATAACACAGAGTAAAAAAATCGTTTTTTAAATTCATTATTTTGCCAGATGAGAAAGAGTGGAAAGAGCATAAGAGCAAACCACCCCCATATGTTGAATGAGAGCATTCCTGCAATTGATGGTGTGATAAAAAGGGAAAAATACATCAGGATTGCGGATATAGAAGCAAAGTAAGATTCTTTGCTTCTATATTTGGTACGATTTGATGCGGTATAGAAAAAAATGCTTAGCAAAAAAAGCACTAACGAAAAAATGAGAAACTTAATAATTCCCATAGAAAGTACATTAAACAGAATAAGATAAACGATAAAGTATGATGCAACAATTATTAAAGGCAATTTGAAAAAATCTTTATCTTTTTCCCGCATTTTTTTTAAGAGATTTTAAAATAGAGGAGTAAGATCTGGGATATTTTTTGGGAGTTTCTTTTACTTTTTCTATACAGATGAGATAACTTTTGTGTGAGGTATGTGGTAGTTGATATTCCTTTATATTTTTGATGTGTCCTCCCAATTTTTCTATAAATGGAATGCACTTCTCTATTTGTTCTATCTCTTTGCCTCCTTTCCAGAATACTGCGTTCCCGCCAATTTTTAAAAGGGGAAGGGCGATTTCAGAAATTACAGAAATTTTGCTTACCCCTCTCATTGTAACGATATCAAATTTTTCTCTAAATTCTTTTTCTTTACCTAATTTTTCTCCCCTGTTGCTGATAAGCGTTACGTCCTCCATTCCTAATCGTCTCAATAACATACCTATAAAGAATACCTTCTTTTTTTGTGAATCCACGAGCGTAAGATTAAGTGTTGGGAAAATAATCTTAATGGGAAGGCCAGGAAAACCGGCGCCAGTTCCAACATCGATTAATTTTTCATTGCCTTTGATTGGGGTTGCTTGGGCAAGATGAAAGGAATCAACAAAATGTTTTATAGCTATTTCATCATCATCCGAAATAGAAGTAAGGTTGAAACGAGTGTTATTCCATTGCTGAAGCAAGTTTTTATATACCTTAAATACATTTAGCATCTCTGGTGTAATGTTCAACTTTATTTTTCTAGCTTCGCTTGTGATAATTTTTTCAAATTTCATTTTATTAGTTCGAAATTTACCTCTCCTTTTTCTAAACATCCCTTAATCTTTGTTCCTTTTTCTATATCGTGCGAAAGAACAAATGAAGCAAGAGGATTTTCTATATATTTCCGGATAGTTCTCTTTAGTGGTCTTGCGCCATATACTGGGTCAAATCCTTTATTTGCAAGGAATGTTTTTAGTTCATCTTCTATGATTAGTTTGATATCTTTTTCTTTAAGTTTAGTTAATGTTTCTCCAAGCAGAATATTTACAATTTGTTTGATTTGATTGATGCCTAATGGGTTAAATATGATTGTTTCATCAATTCTATTCAGAAACTCTGGCCTGAATATATGACGCATATCTTCCTGGACTTTTTCTACAATTTTTTCATACTGGTCCATATATTCTTTTGTACTGGGGAGCGCATTAATATCTGAGATATATCTGCTTCCAATATTGGAAGTCATTATGATAATTGTGTTACGAAAATCTATGGTCCTTCCCTTTGAATCTGTAAGCCGTCCATCATCAAGCACCTGTAATAAAATATTGAATACATTGTGGTGTGCTTTTTCAATTTCATCAAGCAAAATGACAGAGTATGGATGTCTTCTTACCGCTTCCGTAAGTTGTCCACCTTGTTCATATCCAACATATCCTGGAGGTGCCCCAATGAGACGAGAAACCGAAAACTTTTCCATGTATTCCGACATATCAATTCTAATCAGAGTCTTTTCTGTGTCAAATAGCTCTTTGGCTAATGTTTTTGCAAGTTCTGTTTTGCCAACGCCTGTTGGTCCAAGGAAGATAAAAGAGCCAAGTGGCCTATTAGGATCTGATAATCCAGCTCTTGCGCGCCTTATGGCATTTGAAATGGCAACAATTGCTTGTTCCTGCCCAATAACTCGTTTTCTTAAATGGTCTTCGAGGTGCAGTAGTTTTTCTTTTTCAGGAGTAAGCATTTTTGAGACAGGTATACCTGTCCATTTTGAAACTATAGCGGCAATCTCTTCTTCGCCTACTTCTTCTTTGAGAAGTGCTCCATTTTTTTGTATTTCTTGTAATTTTTTATTTGCGTTCTCCAGTTGTTTTTGAAGAGAAGGTAATTCTCCATACAGAAGGCGTGCTGCTCCATCTAAATCTCCGTGCTGCTCCGCAAGTTTTGCTTCTGTGCGGACTTTGTCTATTTGCTTTTTAATTGTTCTTATTTTATGAATTGCATCTTTTTCCTGAGTCCATTTTGCCGTTAATGCAATATCTCTTTCTTTCAGATTAGCAAGTTCTGCTTCAATTTTTTTAAGTCGTTCTGATGTATCCGGATCATTTTTCTCTTTTTCAAGTGCTTTCTTTTCCATTTCTAGCATTCTAATTTTTCGCTTTAATTCATCAAGCTCTACGGGCATACTGTCTATTTGCATTTTGAGAAGAGCTGCTGCTTCATCCATAAGGTCTATTCCTTTATCTGGAAGAAACCTGTCGGTGATATAGCGAGAAGAAAGTTTAGCAGCAGCAACAAGCGCAGAATCTTTGATTTTGACTCCGTGGTGTACTTCGTATTTTTCTTTTAACCCTCTTAGTATGGCAATTGTTTCCTGGACAGAAGGTTCATTTATTAATACTGGTTGGAATCTTCTTTGAAGTGCAGCATCTTTTTCTATATATTTTCTATATTCATCAAGCGTTGTTGCCCCTATAGTACGGAGCTCTCCACGGGAAAGCGCGGGTTTTAACATATTTGATGCATCAAGCGTTCCTTCGGCTGCCCCTGCCCCTACTACGGTATGAATCTCGTCTATAAATGTAATAATTTTTTCCTGGGATTGTTTAATTTCATCTATTACTGCCTTTAATCTGTCTTCGAACTCTCCCCTGAATTTTGCACCAGCAATCAGTGATCCCATATCAAGTTGGAATATTTCTTTGTTTTTAAGCGATTCAGGCACATCTCCAGATGCAATTCTTTGGGCAAGCCCTTCTGCTATTGCGGTCTTGCCTACACCTGCTTCTCCTATGAGAATAGGGTTATTTTTAGTTCTTCTTGAAAGAATCTGCATTGTATGACGGATTTCTTCGTCTCTTCCAATAACGGGGTCCATTTTTCCTTCTCTTGCTATTGCTGTCAGGTTTCTTCCATATTTTTCAAGAACTTTATACTTGACTTCTGGAGTTCTATCTGTCACTTTTTTGTCTCCGCGTATTTCTTTGAATGAATTTAATACATTTTGCCTCGTTATTCCATACCTGGCAAGGATTTTGCCAGTTTCTTCTGCGTCAGAAATTGCAGCAAGAAAAAGATGTTCCGTACTTATAAATTCGTCACCTATATTTTGGGCTTCTTTTTCTGCTCTTTTAAAGAGCTCTTCCAACCTGGTTGTGATATAGAATTTCTCGTCGCTTATACCTTGAATTTTTGGGAATTTTTCAATAGTACTGTATATGTTTCTTAGAAGCAAATCTTTGTCTATTTTTAGTGTACTTAAAATCATAGGAACTATTCCATCTCGCTGTTGAATAAGGGCAGCAAGTAGATGTTCGACATCTATTGATTGGTTATTTTGTGATGTAGCAATTCCTTTCGCAACCATCAATGCTTCCTGCGCTTTTTCTGTTAATTTGTTGGGATTCATAGAAAATCACCTCCTGTTTTTTTATTCTAACACAAAAATATATAAAAATAAATTTTTTGTAAAAAAATGAATAAAAGATTGTTATTTTGATATGATATAGAAAGTACGGTAGCTGATTCTTCACATTTATTTATTCGTTTCTCCATCATTTTAAAATAGTAAAATTCATTTTTAGAGCACTTATTGGATGTTGAGAACAAAGTATTTGTATAGGAAATAAATTCGTTATGTGTTTTGGTTAATAGCAATTTGTTGGTATTTATGCATTTCTTATAAATAAATTCTTGACTATGCATATTAACTTCTTATACTTGTCTGTAATGTGTGAAAGGAGAAGGTTCTATGTTTAAAAGAATTGTAAAAGCGACAGACATTCCTGCTGAAGAGGAACGAATAATAGATTTTTGGAATAAAAATAAGATTTTTGAAAAAAGCCTTGAGATAAGAAAGGACAAGGAAAAATTTGTATTTTTTGAAGGTCCGCCTACCGCAAATGGGAGGCCCGG
>DAOWNX010000121.1 GCA_030642335.1 Caldisericota bacterium | reverse complement strand
GCTGACGTAGTGGAAGCAATGAGTTCTCACAGGCCTTACAGACCAGCACTTGGCATTGATAAAGCACTGGAAGAAATAGAAAAGAATAAAGGTATTCTTTATGACCTAAAGGTTGTTGATATCTGTGTAAGATTGTTCAAAGAAAAGGGATTTAAGTTTGAGTAATATGAAAGTTTTGCTATTTGCTTAAAAATAGTAAAATGAAAAAAGGAGAAATTAATAGCCATACCTCTTGAAAGGGGAGAAATTGAGAAAATATGTTGCAACTGCAAGAAATGCTTTAATTGTTATTGCGGTGGTGTTACTTTTACTTTCATGCACCCGGTTGCCAGACAAGAGCAACACCGAGTCAGAAATTATTATAGGAAAACCTCAGCCAACTCGCAGCGTAACCTGGTACACGTCTTTCCCACAAATCTTTTCAGAACGGTTTGCAAATGCATTTACAAATAAAACAGGTATCGGCGTAGAAATCGTAAGAAACTCTACTTTTATTGTAAGAAATAGATTGATGTCTGAAATTGAAAATGGTTCAACTGAAGCCGATATTTTAAGCATCGCCGATATCGGTACATTTATCGAGCTTAAAAACAAAGGGCTTTTGATGAAATACGATTCCCTCTATTACAAAGACTACCCTGATCAGTATAAAGACCCGGGCTATTGGGCAATGTCCGCTGCCTTTGGAATATGTATGGCGTATAACGAAAGCAAAATAACCGACCCACCAAAACAATGGACAGACCTTCTGGACAAGAAATGGCAGGGAAGAATTGGGCTGGAAGACATCAATACAGCAGGCTCTCAATATTGTGAGTATTATATTCTGCGTGAACTGCTTGGCAAAGAATTCTGGGAACAATTGCTTTCGACTCAAAAACCAAAGATTTATTACAGAACAGAAGAGCTGGCTAATGCCCTTTTAGACGGAGATATTGACATTGCAGGGGAATTCAATATCTACACAGTATACAATTTTAGAGTAAAAAGAGGTACGCCACTTAAGGGTATCTACCCTGAAGAAGGTATCCCATTTGTGCTTACACCCATTGCAATTATGAAAGATGCAAGGCATATAGAAGAAGCAAAAATGTTTTTTGATTTTATCCTCTCAAAAGAGGGGCAGGAATTAATGCAGCAATTAACTTATGAATACTCTGTTAAAAAAGATGTACTACCTTTACAAGGAAAACCCCCGCTTGATGTTCTGAATATTCTATCCCCCCTAAATCCTAACGATTATTTAGAAAAAAGAGAAGAATATATTAAAGAGTTTGACGGGCTCATTACGGGAGACGGATGAAAACAAAATTCCAGCTGAGCAGCATAAAACATAAAGTTGTTCTGTTCGTTCTAATTTTGATACTTACCGTTTCAACAATAGCCACAATCATAATTTTCCAATCGATAACAAATTCATTAATAGAGCATTACAAAGCGGATAAAAAGATAGAAGCAGAAAACATGCCTATAGCTCTTGCCCAATCAATGGAGTTATACGATTATAATGAGATTGAACGCTTGATAACAAGCAAATTGTCCTTTAAAAACACTGAATACATCGCGGTTTTTGGTAAAAACGGTGCACTCATTAGATCTGTTACTTTTAAAAATATACAAAAAGAGAACCTGGACCTTGTTAGTGCAAATATAGTAAGCAATGGAGAAAATATCGGAACAGTTGAAATCGGGTTTTCAAAACAATATATCTACAATATAATTAACACATCTGTAAGACCGTTAATTTTTGGGTGGCTGTTAATGATGCTCGTCTTTGCGTTTGCAATATATTCCCGGGCAAATGCTATTATTATAAAACCGCTTGACCATCTTTCAAAGGAAACAAAAAAAATAAGTGAGGGGGACTTTTCAGCCCGCGCAAATTTACAAAGAAAAGATGAAATAGGAGTATTATCAAATAATTTCAATCAAATGGCAGAAAATCTTGCAGCATCATATAATAAATTAAAACATTTAAACCTTACCCTGCGTTCTCTGCGAAATGTGAACCAGTTAATAACCAAAGAAAGAGATACTGGCAGGCTAATTAAAAAGATATGCGGTGATTTAACTAAAAACTACGGTTATCCCCTGGTAGGAATTTCTCTCATTAACAAATCTGGCAAGGTCACTAAAACTGCAACATCGGAATCAAACAAAACAGTTCAAAAAATGATAAGGATGATGAAACAGGGAAAATTTCCAGATTGTGCTAAAAAAGCATTACAGCAAAAAGAGCTCGTGATTATTGAAGATCCTGTATCAACCTGCGACAACTGCTTACTAAAAAGTCGATGTAAAGGCACTGGAGTGATAGTCACACAGCTTTCACTCAGAGGGGAACTTTACGGGATTATTTACGCCAGATTATCACATGAATTTATAAAAAATGATGAAGAAATATCTCTATTCAAAGAAGTTGCTGATGACATCGCCTTTGCTCTATATAGAATAGGACTTGAGAGTAAAGAAAAAGACCTTCTCAAAAAGGAGCGTGAGCAGCACAAACAAGCAGAAACATTTGCAAAGATGCTACTTGTTCTTACTTCCAAACCCACTTTAAATGAAGTTTTTGATGAAATACTTAGTCAGGCAAATTATCTCGTACCACACGATTCATCTAATATCGCTCTAATCAAAGGAAATGCGTTATATAATGTCTGCTGGAAAGGATACAAAAAACACGGCATGGAAAAATCTATAGCTAACACAATACAGTCTCTGGATGAGTACAAAATACCGGGAGTAGCTATTAAAGCAAAAAAGATCCTTATCATTCCCGATACAACAAAAGAACCGGATTGGATTCTTCTCAAAGAAAGTGCCTGGATAAAATCACACATTGCTGTGCCTATTATCCTTCAAGACCGTGCCTTAGGAATGCTAAGGATAGATAGTGAAATTCCCAATAAATTCAGTAAAAAAGATACAAAAAAGCTTGAGTCTTTAGCCAATGCAGCAGCTGTTGCAATTGAAAAAACTCGTTTGCTTGAAGAAGCACGGAAAGAAGTTAAACAAAGAGAAAAAGCAGAAAAAAATGTAAAAGAAAGTTATGGGAAGCTGCAAAAAACTATGCAAGGCACAATTTTCACTCTCGCTAAAATTGTTGAAATGAGGGATCCTTACACTGCAGGGCATCAACGACACGTAGCCCAGCTTTCCGAAATAATTGCAAAAGAAATGAAACTCTCAAAAAAACGAATAGAAACCTTAAAAACTGCTGCCTGGTTACACGATATTGGTAAAATTAACATTCCTTCAGAAATATTGACCAAACCAACCAAATTGCTTCCAATCGAATTTTCGTTAATTAAAGAACATCCTTTGAATAGTTATGAAATGCTTAAAAATATAGAATTCCCCGGCCCCGTCAAAGAAATAGCGCTTCAACACCACGAAAGAATGGATGGCTCAGGCTATCCCAGCGGGCTTAAAGGAAATAAAATCCTGCTTGAAGCAAGAATACTTGCAGTAGCTGACGTAGTGGAAGCAATGAGTTCTCACAGGCCTTACAGACCAGCACT
>DAOWNX010000120.1 GCA_030642335.1 Caldisericota bacterium | reverse complement strand
GAAGCTGGTGAAGAAGCTGGTGAAGAAGCTGGTGAAGAAGAACAGAAAGAAGAAGCGAAAAAGGAATAATAAGCTAGTTTTCAAGACATATAAAACGGCCGGTACTATTTTTACTGGCTCCTTTTGTTTGTGATGGGAGAGATAAATGAAAATACTTTTTATTGGAGATGTGTTTGGGAAGCCTGGAAGAAAAGCTGTTAGAAAGGCATTGCCTGAATTAAGAGAAAAATACCGTCCTGATTTTATTATCTTAAATGGAGAAAATGCAGCGCACGGGGCGGGAATCACAGAAAAAAGCGCACGGGAACTTTTTTCCTTTGGCGTAGATGTCATTACTGGAGGAAACCATAGTTTCGACAAGAAACGATTTTGGGATCAGTTTGATGATTTTCCTTTTCTTTTGCGGCCTGCAAATTTTCCATCAGGTGTGAGAGGCAAAGGCCATGTTATCGTTGAAAAAGATGGTATGAAATTGGGAGTAGTGAATTTACAGGGAAGGATAGAGCTACCTCCACTCGATTCGCCTTTTGTTGTAGGAAAACAGTTAGTTGAAGCGATGCAAAAAGAGACTTCTTGTATAATGATTGATTTTCATGCAGAGGCAACCAGTGAAAAGAGAGCGTTTGGCTTTTTCATGGATGGATTTGTAAGCGCAGTTATCGGTACGCATACACATGTGCCTACCGCAGATGAAACAATTCTTCCGCGTGGCACAGCTTATATTACAGATGTTGGAATGGCTGGTGTAGAAGAATCTGTTATAGGAGTAAAAAAGGAGTTGGCAATCAAAAGATTTTTAACACTTCTTCCGTTAACATTTGAAGTTGCAGAAGGTAGTGTGATTTTAGATTTTGTAGTCATTGATATTGCAAATAATGGCAAGGCAAAAAGCATATCGAGAGGAAGATGGAGAGAGTAAAAACCGTTATAACTGGTACCCTTTCATACACATTTGTTGATGCATTGAAGGCAAAGGTAAGTGATATCTATATTGTCGGAGGCGCTATAAGGGATGCTTTTTACGGCAAAGATCTTAAAGATTTTGATTTCATAGTAAGGGAAAACGACTTTGAAAAAGTTTTGGATTTTTTTGAAAATAATAATTTGAAATACTTTTTTTTGAATGCAAAGGATTTTTTGCTTCTGCGAACTATTCAGGGTGATTATACATTTGATTTTATGAAAATTACAAATAGTATCGACAACAATCTTATGCTGAGAGATTATACAATTAACGCCGTCTGTTATTCTCTTTCAGAAAAAAAGTTTTTTTATAAAGCTATCTCGCTAAAAGACCTTGAAAATCGCGTGTTGAGGGCTGTTTCCCCGACTTCCATTAGCGAAGATCCGGTACGTGTTCTTCGGGGAATTCGGCTTGCAGCAGCATTTGGTCTTTCTATCGACGAAGATACAAAGGAACAGATTAAAAGTGCATTCTTTTTTCTTAAATTGACTAAAAGAGAGAGACGAAGAGAGGAAATAAAAAAGATTCTTGATTTAGATGTTCAATCTGTATTAAGAGTGCTTGAACTATTTTTTCCTGGGAAAGATTTCTCATTTATTTTTAAAAAAACTAATTTATCTGGGCAGTTTAATAAATTAGACAAAGAGATTAACAGAGATTTTACATACAGAGATGCTTTTATTGTGGCGCTATTTTCACACGTTCTTTTAGATTATCCTGTGTTGGATATTTTAGGTTTAAGCCGGAAGGAAGCCGAAATAGCGAATAAAATTGCTGGAGAAAAAGTAGAGGACAGTTTTGATTCATTGTTTTCTCTTTTTACTCGATATAGAAATATTTGTGTTCCTTTAGCAGCAGCTCTTTTTTCGTTAGAAGAGAAGGAAGCGGCAAAGGCGAGCAAATTTTTAGTTGAATGCAGCAAAGTAAAGATTGACGGTAGTAAGCTAAGAGAAAAATTTAATGTGAAAGGAAGAGAACTAGGAGTTTTGAAAAGGCAAATACTTGAGAAGGAGTGTAAAAAGCTTTATGAAAAATTTTAAGATTGTCACATATGGCTGCCAGATTAATGAATATGAGTCCGAAAAGTTTAGAGAGGCACTCCTGTCTTTTGGGTATAACGAGGTGGAAAAGGATGAAGATGCGGATTTAATTCTATTGAATAGCTGTGCTGTTCGGGAAAAGGCAAATTTAAAGCTTCTCAGCAAAATAGGACGCATAAGAAAACTTTTTGAAAAACAAGGCCACCCGGTATCTGTTGTAACAGGATGCGTTGCCAGCGTAAACGAACAGGCAATAAAGAGAGTTGGTGAAAAAAGCATTATTGCTCTATTTAAAGGATATGAATCTCTTGATGATCGCGTCAAAAAGTTAAGAAAACTGCTTTCTGTAACGGGTGAGAAAAAAATTTCCCTCGTACAAAAAGTATTTGCATATGTACCTATTATTTATGGGTGCAACGATTTTTGTAGTTATTGCATTGTTCCTATTGCCAAGGGGAGGGAGCGAAGCAGGGCAAAAGTAGAAATATTAGAAGAGATAAATACGCTTGTTAAAAACGGTGCACAGGAGATTGTTTTGCTGGGGCAAAATATTAATCATTATGGGCGCGATCTGGGATATAAAAATGGTTTTATCGAAATGCTTGAAGACGTTGATAAAATCCCAGGTCTTAAGAGATTAAGGTATCTTACCTCTTATCCTGCGGATTTTACTCTTTCTGTTTTGGAACGAATGAGGAAGTTAAAAAAATTATGCTCACATTTTCATTTGCCTGTACAGTCAGGGAGCAATAAAATATTAAAATCTATGGAAAGAGGTTATACGCGAGAACAATATGTTGAGCTTATAAACAGTGTGCGAATACTTTTTCCTTATGCAAGTATTACTACTGATATTATTGTAGGATTTCCTGGAGAAAGCGAAAAAGACTACAATGAAACAAAATCACTCGTTGAGTATGCGCAATTTGATAGAAGTTTTGTTGCTGCTTATTCAAAGAGGCCAAATACTCCGGCAGCAGTGATGGAAGAGCAGATTGATGAGAAGGAAAAAAAGAAAAGACTGAACGACCTTCTTTCTTTACAGAATGCTATTTCTTTGAAGAAAAACCGCTTCTTTATAGGGAAAACTGTGGAGATTTTAATTGAATCAATTGTTGGAGCACAGGCTTTTGGTAGGATACCCCAGGATAAATTGGTTATTGTAGAGGGGTGCACAGCACGTGTTGGCGATATCATCAAGACTGAGATTGTAGATGCTGATTTTATTCACCTGCGAGGCAAATGAAAAAAATTATTATTATTTTAGGACCTACTGCAACACATAAGACGCAACTCAGTTTATGTATTGCGAAGAAATTTCCTGTTGAGATTATATCTGCAGATTCTATGCAGTTTTATAGAGGAATGGAGATAGGAACTGATAAAGTGGGGAAAGATATCCGAAGCAAAATACCGCACCATTTAATTGATGTTGTAACTGTACAGGAAGAGTTTAATGTTGCAGAGTTTAAAAAATATGCCGAGGCGGGGATTAACAATATTTTTAAGCGGAAAAAGGTGCCACTGAT
>DAOWNX010000141.1 GCA_030642335.1 Caldisericota bacterium | reverse complement strand
TCAGAAAGCTCTCTCCTTGAATCACTAAGCACTTTTTCTGGCATGCCAAGCTTTTCGGCGATAATGAGCGCATGACTGCCCCCGGGAACACCAACATACAGTTTATAAGTAGGTTGTAAAGTCTCAACATCAAAACCGACAGATGCATTTCGTGCAAAAGTAAATTCGTAAGGGAATTCTTTGAGTTTGCTGTGATGTGTCGATGCAAGTGTTATTATGTTCCTATTATACAAGTCCCTAAGTATAGCATAACCAAGCGCAGACCCTTCTTCTGGGTCTGTTCCAGCACCAAGTTCATCTAAAAGCACAAGACTGTCTTTGTTTGCATTCAAGAGTATATTTATGATTCTTTTAATGTGAGAGGAAAACGTAGATAAGCTCTGCTGAATGCTCTGCTCGTCGCCAATATCAGCGAACACATCTTTATAGAATCCTATCTCTGAATTTGAATACGCAGGCAAATGTAGTCCAGACTCTGCCATCAGGACAAATAGCCCTGTAGTTTTTAATGTAACTGTCTTCCCTCCGGTATTGGGACCTGTAATAATTAACATATGGTACCCACTACTATCGCCTATCTCTACATCAATAGGTACAACACTATTTTTTTGAATAAATGGATGTCTGCCCTGTACAATTCGTATTTTTTTCCTGTCAGTAAGTACCACTTCGCTTCCATCCATAAATATAGAGAGTTTACCTTTTGCGAATAGAAAATCAAGCTTTTCTATGACACTCAATGACGAGAGTAAATCATCCATCCGAGTAAGAATTTTTCTTTCTATCTCGATAATAATCCGCTCTTCTTCTTGCTTTTCTTTTAATGAAAGCTCTCGCAATTTATTATTTAATTCAACAACAGATAAAGGTTCCACGAAAAGTGTAAGTCTACTGCTAGATTCATCTTGGACAACGCAAGGGAAATTTGTTTTTCCCGATTGCTTGATAGGTATAACGTACCTGTCGTTTCTTGTTGTGATAATTTGGTCCTGCACAATATTTTCGTACTGTTTCGAATAAATAATTCTTTGCAAAATAGTTTGAATCTTCATATGGGTAGTATGAATCTCTCTTCTTAAGATAGAGAGAAGAGGAGAAGCACTATCTACAATTTTTCCGTCAGGTCCGATAGCTAATCTAATTTTAGAAACAATCTCAGTAAATTTTTTAAGCGAATTAGAATAATGAGAAAGAAGTGGAAAATCAGCTTTACATGAAGAAAGCATTTTTTTGATTTCACCAATTGTTTCAAGCACCGATGCTGTTTGTAGCAATTCTTCCCCAGATATGGGTGAAAGCACTTTTATCCTATCAATAATAGGGTAAATGCCAACAAATTCTAAGAAAGGCAAAGCACCTTCCTGCTTATAAAAATCTCTCCCCTGAGTTGTTTCATGCATGGCTCTTTCAGCCAATTCAATATTATCATATGGCAGCAAATTTCTTGCCATAAATTTAGCGCTTTCGGTAACACAAAGATCTTCAAGTTGTTTCTTTACTTTATCAAATCCTAATGATTTTATGATTTCTTCATTCATAGAAATTCCTTTAATTCTTTAAAATTAAGTGTATTCACCACATCTCCTTTTTTTAACCATGCCCGACGTAAAATTTTAATCCCATAATCCATCATGTTAAGATGCCCTATATTATGCGCATCTGTGCCAACAGAAAAATATTTTACACCCATCCTCCTCGCTTGTTTCACTAGCCCCGAAGAAAGATCCATTCTTTTTGGAAAAAGGTTTATCTCCATTGCTACACCAGTTTTAGCAGCTACCTCAAATACCTTTAACAGGTTAACAGCATAACCTTGTCTTACATCAACCATTTTCCCCGTAGGATGAGCAAATACATCTACAAATTTATTTGAAAGAGCGTTAACAATCTTGGCAGTATTTTCTGCTGCACTGCTGTCAAATCCGCTATGCAGCGCACAAACTACAAAATCCAGCCTGGAAAGTATCTCGTCTCCAAAATCCAATGATCCATCTTTATTTATCTCGACTTCGCTTCCCTTTAATAAAACTGGAAAATCTCTTTCTTTATTTATTCTATCAATAAACTCCATTTGTTTCAATAGTCTTTTTGAAGATAGGCCATTTGCGATTTTTAGTGATGAGGAGTGGTCTGTAATTGCAACATACTCGTATTTATGAAAAAAACTTTCTTCCTTTATCTCCCTTAAACTATTCATCCCATCACTAAAATTCGTATGCACATGAAGGTCTCCCTTTATATCCTCTTCCTGTATCAAAAACGGTAATGAAAAACGAAGAGATAAATCTATTTCTTCCTCACCTTCTCTTATTTCAGGTGGGATATATTGCATTCCAAGCTTCTCGTAAACATTCTCCTCACCTTCTCCTTGAACAAGGAGGTACCCTTTTCTTGCACATTCAAATCCTTTCGCCTTTCCTATCTCTTTAATCCTGATGTTATGCATTTTAGAGCCAGTATAATAAATCATAGCAGAAGAAAAATATGGCTCATCCACAATAAGAAATTTAAGCAAAATATTTCTCTTATCTTTTAAAGATATATAGTCATCCACTTCTTTTTCTATTCTTTTATAAGAGAGACTTTTTTTAATTATTACTTTTGTTTTCTCGCCGTCACTCAAAACAACAAAATTAATATTGTTTACCCGCTCTTTCCCTCTGCGAACACTTCCAGCAATCTCAATTCTCTTAACCCCTTTTGTTTTTAGCAAAGCCACTATACTGTTCCCATAGGTATATCCGTCAAAAAGAGTTAATTCTCGTGTATTATTCTGGTATAATAGTAAACTTTTCCTGAGTTGCTCTTCCATTCTTAATCCAAATTCTCGATTTTTCCGAATTCTTCCATCACGTATTGCTTTTGAGAGATCAAATACAGAATCTATATCTGTCTTTTTAAAAAGTTTCACTATATTTTGAGGATACATCCGGGCAATTCACAAAAGACTTCGCAT
>DAOWNX010000051.1 GCA_030642335.1 Caldisericota bacterium | reverse complement strand
CCTTCAGGTACATGTATATGTACATCATATTTATCACAAAAATCTTTCGGAGCGCCTAATTCTTTTGCATGAGCTCTTACATAACTTAACGCTGCATGGGCACTCTCTTTCATCACATCCCCTAGCTGTCCTGTAAGAATTAAATTTCCTTTCCCTGGCATTTTTATTGCCTCTATAAATACAATATCTCCTCCCGCTTGAGTTACCACCATTCCGCAAGCAACCCCTATCTGGCTTTTCTTTTCTTTAATCCCTACTGCAAAAATTGGCTCTCCCAAATATTCATTCAGATTTTTGTCAGTAATCTTAACCTTTTTAAAATACTTATCTACTTTATTTTTTGCAACTTTCCTCATAATCTTCATTATGGAACGCTCTAAATTTCTTAACCCAGCTTCTCTTGTGTATTCTCCTATAATGCGAAGTATAGCTTTTTTCGAAATTTCTACATCCCTTTTTGAAAGCCCGTGAAATTTCAATTGTTTTGGAATAATAAATTCTGTTGCAATATGCAGCTTCTCTTCATCTATATACCCTGGAAGCGACATTATTTCCATTCTATCAAACAGTGCAGGAGGTATTGTATCTACAATATTAGCAGTGGTAATAAAGAGAACTTCCGAAAGATCAAATGGTAATTCTATAAAATGGTCAGAGAAAGAATTATTCTGCTCTGGATCCAGTCCTTCAAGAAGAGCTGCAGTAGGATCTCCCCGAAAATCTGCACCTACCTTGTCTATTTCATCAAGTAAAAATACAGGATTTTTGACACCTGACTGTTTTATTCCTTGAATAATGCGCCCAGGCATTGCTCCTACATATGTTCTTCTATGGCCTCTTATTTCAGCTTCATCCCTTATTCCACCAAGAGACATTCGGACAAATTTTCTCCCCAATGCTTCCGCTATGGATTTTCCGAGGGAGGTTTTACCGACTCCTGGAGGCCCAACAAAACAAATAATAGGACCTTTCATACTCTTCGTAAGTTGTCTAACTGCAAGAAATTCGAGTACCCTTTCTTTAACGTCTTCCAAGCCGTAGTGATTTTTATTTAGTATTTTACTCGCTTCACTTATATTCACTTTATCCTGTGTCCGTTTATTCCACGGAAGTTCCAACAGCCAATTCAGATAATTTCTTATCACTGCGCTCTCCGGACTTAAAACAGGAATTTTTTTAAGCCTCTCCAGTTCATCTTCAATTCTATCTTTAATATATGCAGGAAATTTTCTTCCTTTCATTTTCTTTTTGTACTCGCCGATTTCCCCTGCTTCTTCGCCGAATTCTCCCAACTCTTCTTCAATTTCTTTTATTTTAGCCCTCAAGAAATACTCTTTTTGGCTTTTTTCTATTGTACTTTTTACTTCTTCGTCGATTTTTTTGCTAATTTCCAGAATCGTAACTTCCCTCTCGAGAATTTGCACAAGCGCTTTAAGTCTTTCATCAGGATTACTCATCGATAAAATTTGCTGCTTCTCTTCTATGCCAATGTTAAGGTTTGCTGCAACGACATCAGAAAATCTTCCCACATCATCTATATTGGAAAGACCTATCAGTATATCCTGTGACATTTTTTTATTGAAACCGATGTATGCGGTAAACTTCTCCGCAATTAAACGCATCAAAGCATCTTGATGAATTGTTTTTTCAGTTTCTTCATCGTGGATAGCATCTACAGAAACTTCCAATAATTCGTTAGACTTAGCAAATTCAGTTATCTTCACGCGCCGAAGACCCTCAATCAGAACTCTATACGAACCGTCGGGTAATTTTAGAAGCTGCAATACCTCTACTTTAACGCCAATATTATAAATATCATCTTCATCCGGATCCTCTACCAGTCCGTTCTTTTGTGAAGCAACAACAATCATTTTATCTTTGCCGAATGCTTGATCAATTGCAGTAATTGATTTTGTTCTCCCAATAAATAAAGGCACCACCATATAAGGAAAGATTACAATATTTCTTAATGGAATAAATGGTAATTTATTGCTCTGTTTCAAATCTGTCTTCATCGTGCCTCCTAAGCAGTTTTACGTAAGTATACTCTACTATTCTTTTCGTCAAATAGCATTGCTTCCTCTCTATTTGCCAAAAATTCTTTTGTAATAACACATCTTTTTACATTTTTCATTTCCGGTATTAGATACATTAATCCAACCATATACTGTTCCAATACAGATTTTAATCCTCTTGCTCCAATATCCAATTCAAGAGATTCATCTGCAATACAACCAAGTGCTCCATCTTCAAACTCAAGTTCTACGCCGTCCATTGTAAAAAATCTCTTATACTGGCTTATTAATGAATTTTTAGGCTCATATAGTATCCTGACAAGCTCATCTCTTGTTAATTCTTTAAGCTGCGCAATAACTGGAAACCTACCTATAAATTCAGGAATCATGCCAAATTTTAGCAAGTCATGAGGCATTGGCTTTAATTTTTTGATATTTTTTTCATCCTTTGCGGCAAAACCAATTTTTTTCTTCTTCACTCGTTCCTTTATAATTGAATCCAGACCATTAAACGTTCCGCCACCTATAAACAATATATTTTTTGTATTTACATGTATAAATTCTTGATAGGGATGCTTTCTTCCACCAGCAGGAGGGACATTTGTGACCGTTCCTTCAACAAGCTTAAGTAACGCCTGTTGAACACCCTCTCCGGATACATCTCGTGTGATAGAAGGATTATCGCTTTTTCTTGCTATCTTATCTATCTCGTCAATGTATATAATACCTTGTTCCGCAAACTGCACCTTATAATCAGTAGCCCGTAAAAGTTTCTGTATAATACTCTCGACATCCTCTCCAACATACCCCGCCTCAGTAAGAGATGTAGCATCCGAGATAGAAAGAGGTACGCCTATAATTTGAGAAAGTATCTTAGCAAATAAAGTCTTTCCAGATCCTGTAGGCCCTATCAACAAAATGTTGCTCTTTTCTACATCAAAATTTTCCTCATTTGCAATAATTCTCTTGTAATGATTATAAGCTGCTACGGAAATAACTTTTTTTGCCTCATTCTGTCCTATGACGTACTGATCTAAATAAGAATAAATCTCTGATGGTGTAGGTATATCCTTTAAAAACAGTTTATTTTTCTTTTTTTTAGTATCCTCTACAAGTTTATATGCTCGTTTCAAACATTCATCACAAATATACACACCATCTGGTCCCGCAATAAGTCTCTCAACTTCATCGTATTTCTTACCACAAAACGAGCACTTTGGTTCTTCTACTTCGTTCATTCTTTGCTCGCTCCTGTAATATCTTTTGATTTTACGATAATTTGATCAATAATCCCATATTCTTTAGCATCTTTAGGAGACATATAAAAATCCCTTTCCGTGTCTTCCTGCACTTTTTTAACAGGCTGGCCGGTATGAGCCGCAAGTATCTCAATGCCAATTCGTTTTATTCTAATTATTTCCCTTGCCTGAATTTCTAAATCTGTTGCCTGTCCTTGTGCGCCTCCCCAGGGCTGATGAATCATAATCCTTGAATGAGGCAAAGCATACCTTTTCCCTTTTTCACCCGCTGAAAGAATAATAGCACCAAGAGACGCTGCTTGACCTAAACAAATTGTTGAAACATGCGATTTTAGATATTGCATAGTATCATAAATTGCCATCCCTGGCGTTACCTCTCCCCCAGGACTGTTTATATAAAGGTATATATCTTGAGTGGGATCTTGCGCTTCAAGAAAAAGCATTTCTGCAACAATAAGATCCGAAACATCCTCATTAATTGCTCCAGTGAGAAATATAATTCTATCCTTCAGCAGTCGGGAATAAATATCATAGCTCCTTTCGCCTCTGCCAGTATATTCTATCACAAACGGAATCATTGGCATATCATTCATCTCCTTCTCTTTTTTTAATTATAGCATTTTCCTTCATGAATAAAATTGCTTTTTTGCGAAGAATATTATCTTTAATCGCCATCCGGATATTATCATTAAGCGGTACTTTTTTATCCGCCATTCCGTTAGCTTCAAGAAGCTTATTAAACTCTTCTTCTATTTCGTTATCATCAACGGCAACATTGCTCTTTTTTATAACCTCGTTCATAACAAGTTCATTTTTAATATTTTCTACCACAACTTTTTTAACTTCTTCCTTCAAACTATCCATTGTTTTATTTTCTTCTTTTAATGCATCTTCAATTTTTTTGCCTATCTTTAAATATTCATCCTGTGCACTTTGAATTCTCTCGTTAATTTCCTTTTCAACAAGTTTGCCTGGAATTTCCACATCAAGTTTATTTGCAAGCACATTTAATGCTTTTAAACCTCGTTCCTCTTCTGTTTGAAGTCTGCTGTTTTCTTCGGCCTCTTCCTTAATTTTATTTTTTAGTTGCTCAAGATTTTCATACCCTGCCTGTTTTGCAAGATTATCATCAATAGAAGCAACGTGTTTCTCCTTTACTTGAAGCACATTTATTGCTATCTTTTCATCCTTAAAATCTATAGCAAATCTATCTCCTTTTTTCTTCCCAATAATGTTTTCATCAAAATTTCCAATAAATTTATCTTTACCTATTTCAAGTGTATCATTCTTTGGCTCTTTATCACGCCCTTCCACCTGCCAGGTTAACGACACCATGTCTCCGTTCTGTATAGTTCTCTCCACAGGTACAATCTCTGTAAAAGAATCTTGTAATTCATTAAGCTTTGCCTCTACATCTTTTTCTGTATCGGGTTTTTCATAAGGAATTTCAACTTTTTCCGAGAGATCTATATTAACCTTCGGTAGAAACTCGACAGTATAGGTACAGATAAGTTCTTCTTCCAATTTGTCTATTTTTACATCGGGCTGAACAACAGGATTTATTTTCTCTTTTTCCAAAAAATCTACAAGATTCTTTTCAAGCAATATATCTACCGCTTCTTCCAAAACTCTGCCCTCACCAATAAAAGGGACGCCCATTTCATAAGGAGCTTTCCCTTTTCTAAATCCAGGAACTGTCACTTTCTGTGCAATCTTTTTATATGCTTCCCTCTTTTCATTTTCAATTTCTTCTCTGGTATTTTTTGTTGTAAAAATAATCTTTGAACCTGTTCTTTCCTTTATTTTATATTCCATTCACATATCTCCTTTCTAAATAAAAATGGTGCGAAGGGCGGGACTTGAACCCGCATGAGTTTCCTCACTGGATCCTAAGTCCAGCGCGTCTGCCAATTCCGCCACCCTCGCACTTCATATCTATACAACCACATAGGCAATTACCCTCAGAACTCAAAATTCATATTCACAAGTAAAAATCTGTCAACTCTTCTATTTAAGGCATGCAAAATAGCTAAATTTCTACATAGCACGCTCAACACCAGGTCCATGCGTAAAATGGTGGGTCCTGCGGGGCTCGAACCCGCAACCTACGGATTAAGAGTCCGTTGCTCTACCAATTGAGCCAAGGACCCCATTTACACATGGCGCGCCTAGCAGGATTTGAACCTGCAACCTACGGATCCGAAGTCCGTTGCTCTATCCAGTTGAGCTATAGGCGCCGTTGGTGCGCCCAACAGGATTCGAACCTGTGGCCTGCGGATTAGGAATCCACCGCTCTATCCTACTGAGCTATGGGCGCTTCCTTATTCAACACAAAAACAGATATAAATGGGGTGGGTGAGGAGATTTGAACCCCCAACAACCGGAGCCACAGTCCGGTACTCTAACCATTGAGCTACACCCACCATTTCTAAGTGGCGCGCCTAGCAGGATTTGAACCTGCGACCGACGGATTAGAAATCCGTTGCTCTATCCTACTGAGCTATAGGCGCAACCCAATCCAAACTTGGTCGGGGCGAGAGGATTCGAACCTCCGATCTCATGGTCCCAAACCATGCGCGTTACCAAACTACGCCACACCCCGAGCATCACATATTGTATATATATATGTTAAAAAATCAAGTATATTTAACCGTTTCGGCAAATTTAGACATCCAGCTTATGTACTTCTTTTGGAAAAATATCAAGAAACAGTTTGGCCTTGATAAGGAATTCTTCTGTCATTCCTGTTGTAAAAAACGTCCTTGTGCTAACACTCAAAGATCTATTTATTAAATTATTTGCTTTTAAAAATTCCTCTAATTTCAGGACAAGCTCATCTGCTGGATCCACAGCCTTAACATTTTTTCCCACAACATTCTTAACAACCTTGTCAAGAAATGGGAAATGCGTACAACCCAGCACAAGCGTATCTATTTTAGCAGAGATCACACTTTGCAATTTTCCTCCTACTAATTCATAGGCACGTTCATATGTTTTATTGCCATTTTCTACAAGATTCACCATTCTCTGAGAACCTATTTCAAACACTTCAATGCTATCATCTAATTTTTGTATCTCTTTTTTATATGCGTGAGAAGCAGCTGTAAGAGGAGTAGAAATCACACCAACTTTCTTATTCTTAGTTGTTCTCACTGCAAGGATTACCCCGGACTGTATCATCCCAAATACAGGTACAGAATAAGCTATCTCTTTCAGGAAAGGCATTGCAATTGAAGAAACAGTATTACAGGCAACAATTATTGCTTTAACATCTTTTTTTAATAAGAATCGCGTAATTCTTTCAGAAAATTGTGTAATCTGATTCTT
>DAOWNX010000038.1 GCA_030642335.1 Caldisericota bacterium | reverse complement strand
GTCTGTCACTCTTTCTGAAATTGCTTATCAGACTTTGTATGTCAAAAATCAACACCAGATTGCAGCAACTGGTTCAATGGTTTCTCCGTATTCTCCACCTCCATTTGCTGCTCATTTTGTCGAGATTGAAGTGGATGAAGAAACAGGCATTATTACTCCCATAAAATATGTGACAGCAGTAGATTGTGGAACACCTCTTAATCCGGAGCTTGTTAGAGGACAAATCATTGGAGCTTTGGTGAATGGTTTAAGTTATGCACTCTATGAGGAATATAAATTTACAGATTCAGGAAGAATGATTGGCTCGAATTTTATGGAATACAGAATACCTTCAACGAGGGATATTCCTGAGATAGTTCCAATTATTGTGAGGACATACGAGCCTACGGGGCCGTATGGAGCAAAATCTGTAGCTGAAATAAATATTAATGGGCCAATTCCTGCAATTGGAAATGCTTTATATGATGCGCTTGGTGTGAGAGTTCATAAAGTACCATATATTCCGGAAAGAGTGTTGGAAGCAATAAGAAGTAAAAAATAAAAATTTATTTGCGATGAAATAATAAAAATGGGGAGCAAATGCTCCCCATTTTTTATACGATTTTTGGTCCTGCGTTTTTGATTTTTTCTTCTATATATCCCTCAAATTTTTCGAAGTTTTCTTTGAATTTATTTGCAAGTTTTACGGCAGTTTTGTCGTATAATTCTTTATCTTTCCATGTGTTTTTTGGAAGAAGAATTTCGCTAGGGACGATAGAGCCGGGTATTTCTTTGGGAACTTGCAGTCCAAAGACAGGTTCTTCCACGTATTCTACATTTTTTAATTTTCCATTGAGTGCAGCACTTACCATTGCTCGCGTGTAAGCGAGTTTTATTCTACTTCCTATTCCATATGGACCGCCAGCCCATCCGGTATTGACTAAAAAAACATCTGTATGGTATTTTTCTATTTTTTCTCCAAGCATTTTTGCATAAACTGCAGGATGTCTCATCATAAATGGGGCACCAAAGCAAGCTGAAAATGTTGGCAAAGGTTCTATTATTCCTGTTTCAGTGCCAGCAACTTTTGCTGTGTACCCGCTCATAAAATGATACATCGCTTGTTCTTTTGTAAGTCTGGATATAGGAGGCAGTACTCCAAATGCATCTGCTGTGAGAAAATAAATTACAGAAGGAATTGAACCGATTCCATCCATTTTAGCATTCTCAATGTATTCCATTGGTATTGCTGCTCTTGTGTTTTCAGTATATTTGCTATCTGCATAATCAGGGGTTCTATTGTTTCTTATTACAACATTTTCTAATAATGTACCGAATCTTATTGCACTGAAAATGCGAGGTTCTTTTTCAGGGGTAATATCTATGACTTTTGCATAGGAACCACCTTCCATATTAAATATTTTATCGCTTTCCCATCCATGTTCATCGTCTCCAATAAGAATTCTTTCAGGGTCCATGGATATTGTTGTTTTACCTGTACCGGATAATCCAAAGAATAGCGCTGAATTTCCGTCTTTTCCTTCATTTGCAGAGCAATGCATAGGAAATATATTTTTTGCTGGAAGTAAAAAATTCATTATTGAAAACATGACCTTTTTTATTTCTCCTCCATAAGCGCTTCCAATAATGATAGCGATTTTTTTGTCAAAGTTAATTGCTATGGCTACTTCACTGCGTACTCCATCTACTTCTGGAATAGTGTTACACCTTGGAACTGCAATTACTGTAAAATCCGGTTGATCATGAAGATTTAAATCTTTTTTATCTGCACTTACAAACATATTTGTGGATAAAAGGGCAGAAGACGCATAATCTGAGATGATCCTGAGTGACATTCTTGTCTGTATATCATGTCCAACATAGCCATCGTATATAAAAACATTTTTTTCTTGAAGGTAGGCTGTTGCTCTTACATGCAGTTTTTCAAATACTTCTTCTGTTGTAGGGATATTAATTTTTCCCCAATCTATTTGATTGTGTATGAAGGGTTGGTCTACAATAAGCCTGTCTTTTGGTGAGCGTCCCGTATGTTTTCCTGTATTTATGCCGATAGAGCCTTTATCTGTGAGTATTCCTTCTTTATTCTGTATCGCAAACTCTATAAGTTCTGCTCGTGTAAGATTTCTGTATACCTCATTTGTATTTATGATTCCTAATTTTTCAATTCCATAAGAATCGTTCATTTTATTCTCCTTTCATTGTTTTTCTCTGAAGAAGTTTATGCCAAAAATGTTTTTTGTCAACTAGTGAAGACATTTTTATGTATGTGGCTATTAGCGATTCAATTTTTCTCTTTTTATGAGCGCATTGCAAAAACTGATCTTTTAATTCTTAAATCTGAGGATCATCAACTCTTTGGCCGTTTTTCAGGAACGATTGAAATTGATACAGGGAAAACTATTCAATTCAAAGATATTGTTGGATGAGCAGAGGAACATAACGCTCGATGGTAATTTTTTTATTAGAAACTGATTATTCTAAAATAAAAGTAACACAGGAACTGGACTGGTGCCGGGGACCGGAATCGAACCGGTACGATGTCACCATCGCGGGATTTTAAGTCCCGTGCGTCTGCCAGTTCCGCCACCCCGGCACAAATTTTGGAGGCACCGATCGGAGTCGAACCGACGATAAGGGTTTTGCAGACCCTTGCCTTACCACTTGGCGACGGCGCCTTTCCATCTTTGGAGCGGAAGACGGGATTTGAACCCGCGACAACTGGCTTGGGAAGCCAGAGCTCTACCCCTGAGCTACTCCCGCTTGCATCTATATTATATTTTTATTCCATTTTTAGTCAACCGAAACAGCGCGAATTAAGTGAGATTTACGGAAGAATCTCGTTTTTTAGTAAATCGTTAAACATTTCTATGGAATATGGGTGAATAGGTTTTCTTTTGTTCATTAAAAAACAGATATTAAGCTCTGTTTCTTTTAAAACTGCCTCTTTTAGGTTTTTGAAAGAGATTTTTCTTACAATGTTTGCTTCTTTGAATTTTCTTCCACATTCTGTAAAATCTGCTACATAAATAATTGCTTCGTTAACAGTAATTCCTTTTCTTCCGGTTGTATGATACCGGATTGCATTGAGTATTGATTGGTCGTTAATACCAAAAATTGTTTCAGCGATAATTGTTCCGGCCAGGCCGTGTAAAAGAACTGGCTTTGCATGCTCAAGTTTGCTTATTCGATAGCCGTTTTCTTTTACTATTTTTATTAGATTTTTTGTGGGCATATCTCGCGCTATATCATGTAAATAGGCTGCATAAATGAGCTTTGTGGTATCTCCACTCCAAATTTTACTGAGTTTTTTGCTCATATCTGTAACTCTTTCAGAATGCTCAAATCGATTAAGCGAAAGTCTTTTTTTAACTTCTTCCCTTAATTTATATATAGTAACCATTCTCTACTATTTTTTTTTCTATACTCTCAGGTAGAAGATAGGAAATATACTTTCCTTTTTTGATTCTTTCTCTTATTAATGTAGATGATATCGGAAATAGTGGGTGTGGAAGAAAAAGTATTTTTTCTTTGTATTCTGTGAAGTATTTTTTAATATATTTTTTTGTCCCGGCAAAATTTCCTTCGTACCGTTTTGCTACGATAAGATATGAATTTTCTAAAATTTCTTCCGGTGATTTCCATTTATGAAACTGCATAAATGTATCTTCCCCGAGAATGGTAAAAAGCATATCTTTGCCGTTATTGAAATGTTGCAGTGTATCTATAAAAAATGAAGGCGTTTCTCTTTCTACTTCGAAAAAAGAAACTTCGAAATTTTTTTTATTTGAAATAGCGGTTTTTACGAAATTTACGCGTATTTGTTTATTCAGTAGCTCTTGTTTTTCAAAGACAGGGTTCCCTGTAGGAATAAAGATTATTTTATTTAGATTGAAAGTCTTCATTGATTCTTTGGCAACGAAGAGATGGCCATTATGTATCGGGTTAAACGCTCCGCCAAAAAGGCCTATTTTATTTGTTTTTTTCATCTTGTTTGAATATAAAACTTTTGTTGCCTATGATTACCCTATCTCCATCTTTTATTCCTGCTCTTATCAGCTCTTTTTCTAATTTTATTTTTTTGAAAAACCTGAAAAGTTCTGCAATACTTCCTGTTTTTTCAAGATCGCTTAATTGGACTCTTCTTTCTAATTCATCTTGAGTTACTTTAAGTGTATGGGAATCTATCTTTTCGATTTTTAAAAACTTTTTTAAATCATTTTCAGTGAGTGTAATAGTTTTTTCTTTTAATGTGATCTTCTTTTCTGGTGCCACTGATAAAACAAGTTCATGCAATCGATATAAAAGAGGGTCGAGGCCAATTTTATGCAGTGCAGAGATAAAATATACCTCTTCGCCTAATTTATTGAATTTATCCTTTATCTCTTTTGTTCTTTTTGTGCTCCACAGATCTATTTTATTGACTACTACGACTCTTTGCTTGTTGAGAATTCCAGGGTTATATTCTCTTAGTTCGTTTGACAGGTTTTTAAAGGCTGAAAGAATCTTTTTTCGTTCTGTACCATCTATTAAAACTAACAATACTTTTGTTCTTTCTACGTGGGCGAGAAATTCATTACCCATTCCTCTTCCTTTGCTTGCTCCTTCTATAAGTCCGGGGAGGTCAGCCATTAGAAATCTTTTATTTGTACCAATTTTTACCATCCCAATCTTTGGAGAAAGAGTAGTAAATGGATAGTTCGCTATTGTTGGTTTTGCATTGGATACAGCCGTGAGTAATGTGGATTTTCCTGCATTAGGCAATCCTATGATACCGACATCTGACAAAATCTTTAATCTTAACTCTACGTGTATTGTTTTACTGTTTTCGCCGTTTTCGCTGTAATGGGGAGTGCGTTCTGTTGGAGTTGCAAAGCTTTTGTTTCCTTTTCCGCCTTTTCCACCCTTCGCTACAACGATAGATTGGTTGTCTTTGTCGAGATCTGCGATTATTTCGTTATTATCTCTGTTTAGTATAATGGTCCCGCGCGGGACCATTATTATGATGTCTTTACCATTTTTACCGTGTTTGTTGGCTGATTTACCATTTTCTCCGTTTTCTGCGGTGAAATGTTTTTGATGGATGAAATGATTTAGGGTATTGAGGTTCTGGGTTGCCCGGATGATTACACTGCCTCCATTTCCGCCATCCCCTCCATTAGGGCCACCATGGGGGGCAAACTTTTCATGACGAAAACTTACTGCTCCATTGCCTCCCTTACCGCTTTTTATTGTGATGATGGCATGATCTATAAATCTTTTCTTGATCGTAAGCTAAATCTCCTCAGTCAGAATATGAACTATTGTCTTTGTTTTTTTCTTTTCGAATTTTACTATGCCTGGTTTTAATGCGAAAAGTGTATAATCATTACCTTCTCCAACATTCTTCCCTGGTTTTATTTTTTCGCCTATTTGTCTAACAATAATATTTCCAGCTTTTGCTTTCTGACCACCGTAAAGTTTTACGCCGAGGTATTTAGGGTTACTATCTCTTCCATTTGTTCTAGATTTTTTTCTAGCCATTTTTATTCACCTCGCTCAGGATTTCATTTATTCTTACCCTCGTATAAGGTTGCCTATGACCATTTTTTTTCCTGTTTCTTGTTTTGTTTCGATAAAAAAATACAATGATTTTTTTATCTTTTCCCTGTTCGGTGATAGTTCCTTCTACTGATACATTTTCTATTCCAGGCGTGCCTAATTTAACGGTTTTCCCGTCCTTTAGCATGAGTACATTTTTAAAATGTACCTTATTGCCTATTTTGCCAGTTAATTTCTGGATTTTGATAATGTCACCAGACTTGATTCTGTACTGATGACCACCAGTTTTTATAATTGCTTCCATCTGTTAGCCTCCTTTCACTATAAAAGGCACCGGTTTTTAGCCTTTTATATGTGATATTGCAACTTCTTATTGTACTGATTTAAGGTTTTCTGTCAAGCAGTTTTAATTGTTTGATAAAATGCAGGACGGAGAATTTTTATTATGTTTCTAATGACTATAAATAAAGGTACTGCAATAATAATGCCAAGCACTCCAGCTAGTGAGCCTCCTAAGATAATTAGCAAAATAATTGCAACTGGGGGCATTTTTATTCTTTTTCCTGCGAAATGTGGTATCACGACTTGTGATTGTATGATTTCTATGACAATAAAAAAAACTGAAAATAGCAAAAAAGTTTTAAGTGAAGTAAGTGCTGCAAATGTTGCACCTATGATATAAACTATGGTAGGACCTATGTATGGGAGCAATTCGAGAAATGAATCCATAAAGCCAATGAGTAAAAAATATTTTAGCCCAACGAAATAGCTCATTGTTCCTATCATTATTCCTGTGCATATTGCTATTATTAATAGCGTACCGTAATAAGTTCTGATTTCTTCATTGTTTTCTTTTAAAAACTTTATCCATGATTTATTCTTGTCGTCTTTAAAGAGTTTCGAAGATACATTATATAACATTGCAGAATCTTTCATAAAAAAGAATGCGAGAACAATAGAGATGAAGAAAGATGGTATGAGTCTTATTTTTTGTATTAGTGTTGTGAGAAATGTTTTTTCTAGTAAATCTATATTTGTTTTGAATATGCTATCAGCATTGCCCAGGAGTGATTTTAATAGATTTCCACGTACATTTACCGGAAGTTTATTTATTAAATTTTCTAAAAAGATTGAAATCGAATTAATTATATTTGGCAGGTTTGCAGTAACTTCGTTGGCTTCTTTGATTATTTTTGGAATGAGTATGTACCCCATAAGAATGAGCACCGAGAGAAATAAGGCTATTGTAAGGAGCGAGGCAAAAAATCTTGGAATTTTTTTTGAGAAGAAATTAGTAATTGGGAGAAGCAAATATCCGATAAATATACCATAAAAAATAGGAGGGAATACCCCCCTTATTTTGAATATGGCATATAATAGGATGATCAAACCTATCAAAATTGCTCCAATTAGAACCCCTGTTTTCACAGGGGTATAGTCTTTCTTGGATGTTTTCATTTTTGGCTTACAGCTATCGATGCGACTTCATCATTTTTGGTTTTGAACTTCATGATCCTTACTCCTCTTGCGGAGCGGCTCAATATAGGCACTGTGGAGGCCTTTATCTTTATTACATTCCCGTTTTTTGTAACAACAAATATTTTGTCCTCTTTAGTTACATTTTGTATTGCCTGGACTTCTCCTGCTTTTTTATCTATTTTAGCACACTTGACGCCTTTGCCGCCATGTCTGATTTTTCTGATCTTTTTTCCAACTAATCGTTTTCCGTAGCCTTTTTTGGTTACAAGGAATATTTCTGTCCCTTTCTGTATG
>DAOWNX010000005.1 GCA_030642335.1 Caldisericota bacterium | reverse complement strand
TTCTTTAACTGCTGGGATTTTTATAGCTTTCTCAACTTTTGTAATTTTTATTTCTTGAGGATACTTGTCATCTCTATATACTCTTAGACCTTTAAGCATTTTTCTTCCAAGTCTATTTTTAGGAAGCATCAATCGCACAGCATGCTCTATGGCAAATTCAGGTTTGTCGTCTAATATATTTTCTAACGTAAACCTTTTTAAGTTGCCAACATAATTCGTAGCATGTCTATAATAAAGCTTATTAGCAAGCTTCCTTCCTGTTACCTTCACCTTAGCAGCATTAATCACAATGACATTATCGCCCATATTGATATTTGGTGTAAATGTAGGTTTATTCTTACCTCTCAAAATTTTTGCTGCTTCAACAGCAACTCTACCTACAGCTTGCCCTTTTGCGTCGATTAAATACCACTTTTTATTCACATCTTTTGAGTTAACAAATTTCGTAATCCTTTCCATAATTATTACTCCTCCTATAATACGCAGTCACTGCAAAAGATAATAGCATATTTTAAAATTTAGTCAATGAATTGTAGACAACATTTACTAAAAAAAGCGGTTCTGGCGAAAGTACTTGTCTTGTGTACGGAATGCCACTTACATTAAATGGAGCTTCCAGATAATCCTTTTTTATAGCGCCTTCTCCTGCTTTTATCAAATAGTACACCATTCTACGCACCATGTGGTATAGAAATCGATCGCCCAAAAAATAAAAAACAAGTAAACCATTTTTTTCTATAAAACCAACTGCGAACAACTCACAAATATTATTTCTTCGTGGAATTGACCTATCTCTATTTGCAAAAATAGAAAAATCATGTTTTCCTTTTAATCCCTTCATTGCCAAATTAAGAAGGTCTTTATTTAATTCACTATGGTGAAAATATACATACGGTGAAAGAAAAAAATCTCTCTCACGACAACTAGAAAGAATATAAGTATACACCTTCCCTTTTGCTGATTTTCTCGAATGAAACTTCATATCGACTTCTTGTACTTCTTTTATTATTATGCCTTTTTGTGCAAGCAAAGAGTTAAGCTTTTTCTTGAGCTTGACCGGATCAATCTCTCCATCAAAATAAAAATTAACATACTGATTAAATGCATTTACCCCTCTGTCAGTCCTTGAAGCACCATTCACACTTATAGGCACTCTAAGAATCCTTGTTAAAGCTCCTTCCGTGCTGCCTTGAATAGTAGGTAGATCTCTTTGCTTTTGAAACCCATAAAAATTTCTTCCGATATATTCCATTCTCAAAATATAGTTTTTCATATTCTTTTTACCATAATAGAAGCAGCCATAATTAATATGAATAGAAAAATAAAAAATAAATCAATTTTCCTAATCCGCATTTCACGATATTTGGTACGCGCTTTCCCTACTACAAATCCTCTTGCTTCCATCGCAATTGCCAATTGGTCAGCCCTATTAAATGCATTAAGCAACAAAGGAAGCAGTAATGGCAAGAAGCTTCTTGCGCGTTGCATTAAACTGCCCTTATTAAATAATACCCCTCGTGATGTTTGCGCTTTCATAATTCTAGTGGCCTCTTCAAAGAGTACAGGCACAAAACGCATAGCAATAGAAATCATTAAAGCAACATCCTCTGTAGGAACCCGTACAATCTTAAGTGGAGAGATCACTGATTCAAAACCATCAGTAAGTTCAATATTAGATGTAGTGGCAGTGAGTACAAAAGTAAAAAACGAAAGTAGCATAAGTCTCATTGCAATATAAGTAGCAAGGTATATGCCTTCGCTTGTAACCTTCAAAAAGAAAAAAGAGTAAACTACTTTTCCGGGAGTAAAAAATAACTGAAAAAGTACCGTAAACAAAAGAAGAAAAAGAATAGGTGCTAAAGAATGAAACACATCAGAAATTTTTGACTTTGCAAGTAAAATAAGGAAAATAGAAAATAGTAAAAGAAGCACATATCCCGAAATAGTCTTCACAAAAAATAGGAATACTACAATAGAAAACACGAGTACAATTTTAACACGCGGATCTAATTTGCATAACAAAGAGTCAGAAAAATTATATTGTCCAAAAAAACTTCTTTTTCTCAATGTCTGTCCCTCTTTTTAAGATATGAAGCAATCTCCATTGGAGTTCTGCAAAATGGAATGTCGGAGTAATGCTTTTTCAATTTATTGCGCATCCTCACGACTGAAGGAATATCAATTCCAATTTTCTCAATAAGCTTTTCATCGGAAAAAAAATCTCTAACTCTACCATCAAATACTTTCTTACCATCATCCAAAGCAATGACTCTATCAGCAATTTCCAATAGTTCTTCCATATTATGCGTAACAAAAACAAGAGTCCTACCATTCTTTATTTCATTCTTGATATATTTAATGAGTTTTTCTTTTCCATTAAAATCCATTCCAGCCATAGGTTCGTCTAAAACAAGTATATCAGGATTCATTGCTATTATACTTGCTATGGCTACTCTTCTCTTTTCACCGCCACTTAAAGAAAATGGTGAACGCTGTGCTATCTTCTCCGAAGAAAATCCCATATCCTTAAGAGCAGAAAATACAGCATCCTTTAATTCAGTTTCACGTACTCCCATATTTTTAGGTCCAAACGCAACCTCCGCAAATACAGTTTCTGCAAAAAATTGCTCTTCGGGATATTGAAAAACAATTCCTACTTTCTTTCTTACTTTCCTAATATCAACCTGCTTACTATTTATATCATCATTGTCTAACAACACTGTGCCATTATCCGGCTTAATTAATCCGTTAAAAAGTTGTATAAGCGTCGATTTACCGGAGCCTATGCGACCAACAATACCTACTGATTCATTTTTTTTAATTACCAAAGAAATGTCGACAAGGGCATTACTCATAAAAATTGTGTTTGGATCATATGTCACAAAAACATTTTTTAATTCGAGCATAATGAACCTACAAGATCCTCCTCGTCTACAAAAGAAGCATTAATAATGCCATGTTTTCTGAGCTCTTCTGATATAATCACTGAAGGGAGTGAAGCAACTCCTGCAGAATTTAAAAGTTTCATGTCCTGTAAAATAACCGCCGGTACCCCTTCTTTTATCTTTTCTCCTTTATGAAGTACCAAAACCCTGTCACTCTTTATCACTTCTTCCGTAATATGAGTAATATATAGTACGCCTATATTTTTATTTTCTACTATCGAATGAACAAGATTAAGCACCTCTTTTCTACTCACGGGGTCCAGAAGAGCAGTGATTTCGTCCATAACAAGATAATCAGGCTGCATTACCAGAACACTTGCAATAGCAACTTTTTGCTTTTCTCCGCCTGAAAGGTAAGAAGGAGAACCATGAAGATATTTATCTATACCAAGCAACGATGAAATCTGCTCTATCTTTGCTTTTGCCTCCATTCTTTCGACTCCAATATTTTCTAATCCGAACGCAATATCTTCCTCAACAGTAGTTCCAACAAACTGATTATCAGGATTTTGAAACACAATTCCAACTTTTTCTTTTATAAGGAATTCGTCTTTTTTCGCACGAGAATCCATCTCGTCCACAAAAACACTTCCTTCTTGAGGTAACAATAGCCCGTCTGATAAACGGGCTATTGTGGATTTGCCTGAGCCATTGCCTCCTATAATGGAAACAAACTCACCTTTATTTACAGTAAAATTTATATGCCTAACCGCCCACTTTCCTTCCTTGTAGGCAAAAGATACATCTTTGAAATGGATCATTCCTTAACGAGTTCCAATATAGCAACTTGTGCTCCGTCTCCTCTTCTCTGCCCCGCTTTAAAAACCCTTGTGTAACCACCGTTTCTATTTACATACTCTTTGTTTGCCATCTCAAAAAGTTTCTGGACGGCTTCTTTTTTAAAAAGAAAACCATAAGCTTTTCTTCGTGTATTAAGATTATCATTTTTAGCCATTGTAATAAATTTTTCGACAATTTTTCTTACTTCTTTTGCCTTAGCTTCAGTAGTTTCTATTCTTCCTGAAAGTATCAAAGAAGTCGAAAGATTTCTTAATACACTTTTTCTATAGCCACTATACATCCCCAATTTTCTTTGCTTTATCTGATGATACATATCAATAACCTCCTTATTCTTTTAACTTCAGGTTCAGTTTCTTAAGAGAAGTTTCTACACTTTCTAACGATTTTGCCCCAAATTTATCAAGTTTCATAAGCTCATCTCTTGTATACTCCAACAATTTGCCAACTGTTAAAATCTCATTTTGCTCCAGCACATTAAAGGCACGTTCCGCCAATTTAAGATCCTTAATGCTGATTTTCCCTACAGATTCTGTAACATCATCTTTTTCCATTTCATTGCCAGAAAGAATGAAATCAAACCTTTCTGAATAATTTATGAGAATTTTTACAGCCTCTTTTAGTGAATCAAGTGGTGATTTATTACCTTTTGTTGAAATACCCATAATAAGTTTATCAAAATTAACTGATTCTTCAAATCGCATTGGCTCAACATGAAAACTAACTTTAAGCACAGGAGAAAAATAAGCATCAATGGGTATTACTGTCTCAGGAAAATCACTCTCTTCGACAATTTCTTCTTCTAACTTATATCCCTTACCTCTCCTTATATAGATAGATCCTTTAAAATAATTCCTTGACGAAGAAATTGTTGCAATGTGCAAATCAGGATTAAGAATGGTCACTTCGCTACTACCCTTAAGGTCGGATGCTTTTACATCTTTCTCGCCTTTTACATTAAAGGTAAGAACTGCATCATCTAGCCCCTCAAGAGAAACGATAAGTTTTTTGACGTTCAATATTATTTCCTCAACATCTTCTACAACACCCTCGACAGTAGAAAATTCATGGACTACACCATCTATGGCAATACCAACAGGTGCTATGCCTTCTATTGAAGAGAGAAGAACCCTTCTCAGAGCAGTGCCAAGCGTAAGCCCGAAACCACTTTCTAAAGGACCAAAGCTATATTTTTCGTAATGCTCTTTTTCCTCTTCTATTGTAAATTTTACATTATCAAGATTCCACATATCAGATCGCTCCTTATTTAGAATAAAGTTCTACAATAAGAACTGGGTTTACGCCTAAGCCAAGTTCTGGAATATTTGGGATAGACACAACTGTTCCTTTGTAAGATTCTTTATTTACTTCCAACCATGCTGGAACTTGGACATCAGCCTCGATAGAATCTTTTATCAATAGTATTTGCCTGCTGCTTTCTTTAATTTCCACCACATCCTGTACCTTTGCTATAAAAGATGGAACATTAACTTTTTTCCCATTTACTCTAACATGCCCATGGAGAATTAATTGTCTTGCTGCTCTTCTGTTGGGAGCAAAACCCATACGGAATACTACATTGTCCAGTCTTCTCTCGAGAGTTTCCATAAGTTTATCACCAGTAGGAATTTCTTTTTGCCGTGTAGCCTTTTCGAAATATTTTCTAAATTGTCTCTCCAGGACACCGTACATATTTTTTACGCGTTGTTTTTCCTGTAAATGAATTTTATAATCAGAGGGTTTACTAAAATGCAGAGTAACTTGTTTTTGTCCAGGGATACCTCTGCCTTTTTCCAATGCACATTTTTTTGTATAACACCTTTCTCCTTTAAGAAAAAGTTTTTTCCCTTGTGCTCTGCATTTCCTGCAAACAGGATCTATATATCTTGCCACTTCACCGCCTCCTTATACTCTTCTTAATTTTCTTGGTCTACAACCATTATGTGGAATTGGAGTAATATCCTTGATTTCTTCAATTTCAAGCCCTGCAGATTGAAGTGCACGTATAGCAACTTCTCTCCCAGAACCACCACCTTTTACATAAACAGATACTGTTTTTGCCCCAAGGTCAATAGCTCTTTCTGCCGCTTTTTGTGCAGTTAGCTGGGCAGCAAATGGAGTTCCTTTTTTACTTCCCTTAAAACCAGCAGACCCTGCAGATGCCCATGTTGCAACATTGCCTTGTGGGTCAGTTATAGTAACAATTGTATTGTTAAACGTAGAATATATACATACTTTCGCTTTACCCGTAATCTTACGTGCTCTTTTTTTAGCACCTTTTCTACTTTTCTTTTTCATTACTCCTCCTTAAATTATGCTCCTTTTCTTTTTGACCCAATAGTCTTTTTGGGTCCTTTTCGGGTTCTTGCATTAGTACGAGTACGCTGACCTCTTACAGGCAAACCTCTTTTATGTCTTATTCCTCTGTAACAATTAATTTCCATCAGCTTTTTAATATTAGTAGCAACCAGTTTTCTTAGATCTCCTTCAACCATATAGTCACTTTTAATAACTCTTTCAATTGCTGTAATTTCCTCTGAAGTAAGATCTTTCACTTTCTTCAAAGGAACTTTTGCTTTTACTAAAACATCTTTAACATTGTGCTTTCCTACACCATATATATGGACAAGCGCAACATCAATTCGTTTATCTTTTGGTAGATCAACACCACTAATTCTTGCCACAGTCCAGCCTCCTATTTTTGCCGTTGTTTATGCTTTGGATTCTCACATATCACCGCTATTTTACCCTTTCTCTTAACAATTTTGCATTTTGGGCACATTTTTTTCACTGATGCTCTTATTTTCATTTTTTTACACTCCTTTCCTACAGTCTGTAAACAATTCTTGCAGAAGAAAGATCATAAGGTGTGAACTCAAGCCTTACTCTATCTCCTGGTAATATTCTAATAAAATGAAGTCTCATCTTGCCACTAATATGTGCAAGCACTATTTTACCATTAGCAAGTTTTACTTTAAACCTGGTACCAGGTAGAGTTTCAATAACCACACCTTCGGTTTCTATTACTTGCTTTTTATTCACGCCTATCTCTTCTCTTCATAATGTAAGAATTTCTGGTACATTTTTAGTTACAACAATAGTATGTTCAAAATGAGCTGCATTAGAATGATCGGCAGTCTTGACAGTCCATCCATCTTTTTCTGTATACACCTCAAAACCTCCTTTACAAACCATAGGTTCTATTGCAATACATAAACCTTCTCTCAATTCTATCCCGCTATTCCTGGTCACAAAATTCGGCACACTAGGATCTTCATGTAAATGCTTCCCAATTCCATGTCCCGTATAATCCCTCACAACAGAAAAATTATTACTCTCAACATACCGCTGAACTGCTAGCGATATATCGCTAACTTTATTGCCAATCCTTGCCTGTTCAATACCTATATACAATGCTCTCTCTGTTATTTCAATTAATTTTTTGTCTTCATCGCTTTTTTCTTTTTCCACAACTACTGTAATCGCTGAATCAGCATACCAACCATCAAGAAGCACTGCTGAATCAAAAGAAACTAAATCTCCTTCTTTTAGCTTTCTTGTGCCTGGAATTCCATGCACTACTTCATCGTTGACAGAAATACAAACAGCAGCAGGAAAGCCTCCATATCCTTTAATTGCAGGAATGGCGCCAGTAGAAAGAATAAACTCTTCAGCCAAGCTGCTTAGTTCGCTTGTAGTAATCTCTGCACGCACATTTTCTCTTAGCAAAGCAAGTGTTTGCTGGAGTATTTTACCAGATTTTTTTATTTTTTCAATCTCTTCTGGAGTCTTAAGTTCTATCACTCAGCACCTCTTTTATGCGCTTTGACACATCTTCTACTGTTCCAAAAGCATCCACTTCGATAAGTAAGCCTTTATTTTTATAATAAGCAATCAAAGGTTCGGTTTTTTCTTCATAAACCTCTATTCTTCTAATCACTACTTCTTCCTTATCATCTTCTCTTTGCACAAGATTCCCACCACATCTCTCGCATTTTGCATCATCTTCAAGAGAATTAAAATAGATATTATAAACAGCGTTACAATGCTCACAAGTTCTTCTTCCACTTATCCTTTTGACAATCTCTTCTTTGGAAATTAAGAAAAAAATCACTGCATCGAGATTCACATTAATCTTGCTAAGATAAATATTTAAAAATTCAGCCTGATGAATAGTACGAGGGAAACCATCTAAAATAAAACCTTTATCAAGAGTATGTTGATCCAATATTTTGCCCATAAATTCCTCTACAATAATGTCTGGAACAAGTTCGCCATTCTTTATAAAAGAATACATTTTCTCGACTATTTCACTTTTTTTATTTATCCCTTCGCGCAATGCATCACCAGAAGAAATAAAAGGTATTCCAAGATCTTTACTCAAAAACTGCCCTTGAGTTCCTTTTCCTGCCCCTGGAGGACCAAATAAAACAAGATGCGTTTTCATTATTTCAAAAAGCCTTTGTAGTGCCTCATAAGAAGATATGCCTCAATTTCTCTCATTGTTTCAAGTGAAACACCAATAATAATAAGCACCGAAGTTCCTCCAAAAACAAAAGCTGAGACTGCCATATTTCTAAAAATCAAATTAGGAACTATTGCGACAAGTCCAAGAAAAATAGAAGTAGGCAAAACAATTTTATTCAGTACTCCTGCAATATACTCAGCAGTTCGCGTACCAGGACGAATACCGGGGATAAATCCACCATATTTTTGCAAATCATCTCCAAGTTTTATCGGGTCGTACGTAAGTGATGTATAGAAATAAGTGAAGAAAACAATCAGGCCGAAATAAATTAAGTTATACCTAATACCTGACGGGTTTCCAAAAAAAGGAGTTGCAATATGAAGTGAAAACCAGGACGTAGGCCAAAATTGACTAAGTGTTTGAGGAAACATCATAACAGATACAGCAAAAATGATAGGAAGCACGCCTGCTTGTACAAGACGCAGTGGAATATATGTAGATTGTCCACCATACACTTTTCTTCCCACAATTCTCTTAGCATACTGCACAGGAATCCTTCGCTCAGCTTGATAAGCAAATATTACAACTACTATCAGAACAAGCATACCAAGAATTTCTCCTATTATTGATCCAATGCTTAAAGAATGTGCAAAGTATAACTGCTTCATTTCAATAACTCCTACAGGTAGCCTGCTTACAATCCCTGCAAATATAATTAAAGATACACCATTACCTATACCTTTATCTGTCATTATTTCTCCAAGCCACAAAACAATATAAGAGCCTGCAACAAGACTTGAGATAATAACGATTTTTAACAAAATGCTTGTGCTTACGAGATAGTTTTGAAACATAACAACAACAGAGAACGCTTGAAGTGTAGCAAGGAAAATAGTAAGCTGCCTTGTATAACGTGCCATTTTCTTCTGTCCTGCTTCGCCTTCTTTTGCGAGTCGTTCAAGAGCAGGAATAACAGCAGTAAGGAGTTGAAGTATAATAGACGCATTAATATAAGGAATAACACTCAATGCAAAAATAGAGAAGTTCCCAAAACCACCGCCGGAAAACAAATCAAGTAAAGCAAGGAATCCTCCCTTTTGCACTAAAGCTTGAATAGCAGCGCGGTCAATCCCAGGAACTGGGATATATGTTCCAAGTCTAAAAAGAATAAAAAGAAACAGTGTAATCCAAATTCTTTTCCTCAGCTCTTTAAGTCTAAAGGCTCTTTTTATTGTTTCCCACATATCAAATTACCTCAGCTTTTCCCTGAATCTTTTCAATTTTCTCTTTTGCTGTTTTTGAAAACTTGGATGCTTTTACAATAAGTGCCTTATTCACATCTCCTCTACCAAGTACTTTAACTCTTGCATTAAATAGTTCATTTAAATTTATTTCATTTGCGCCACCAGAAAATTTTTCAAGTTTTTCAATATTTACTTCGATGTATTCCACTCTATTTAACGATTTGAAACCTTTCAGTTTAGGAAGTCTTCGATAGAGAGGCGTCTGCCCTCCTTCAAAACCTTTCTTTTTGGTTCCTCCAGAACGAGCTTTGGCACCCTTACAACCTCGTGTCGAATAAGTGCCTCTTCCAGATCCATCTCCTCTTCCTACAATACGCTTTTTTCTCGTTGAGTTAGCTTTTGGTTTAAAATTCTGTATTCTCATTCTCACCTCCCGCTATTTCTCTCTTCATCATTTCTTTTCTGTGGATTATTGTCTCCATATCTCTGAACGCTACGAGCATTGCGTTAGCTACATTTAATGGATTAGCTGTTCCAAGAGTTTTTGAAAGAAGATCCTCTATTCCTGCCTTTTCTGCAATTGCTTTCACCACTCTTCCAGCTACAATGCCGGTACCTTTAACTGCTGGTGCAAGAAATACATACCCTGCTCCAGATTTTGATGTAATTCTCATGGGTATCGTGTTATTTTTAATGGGCACAGTAACGAGGTTTCTTTTTGCATCAGCGATACCTTTTTTAATCGCTGACGGTATTTCTCTAGCTTTACCGATACCAATACCAACTCTTCCTTTTTTGTCACCTATTACCATAGTTACTCTGAATTTTAAAATCTTTCCACCCTTAACGACTTTCTTTACCCTATCTATCTGGAGAACGCCTTCCTCAAACTCTTTATGTTCCTCTACTCTGCCTCTTCTTCTATACACCTCTACCTCCTAAAAGTTTAATCCGGCTTCTCTTGCGCTTTCAGCAAGTGCCTTGACTCTTCCATGATATGCAAAACCACCTCTATCAAAAGCAACTTCTTTTATCCCTTTCTCCAGTGCCTTTTCCCCGATAAGAGTCCCTACAGCTTTTGCAGCTTCTATATTCTTCTTTCCTCCAAATTTATCTACTATTTCCTTTTCTTTCGTAGAAGCAGCTACAAGAGTAATTCCTTTTGTATCATCTATAATCTGAACATAAATATTTTTAAGACTGATAAAAACAGCAAGCCTTGGTCTTTCAGAAGTACCTGAGAGATTTTTTCTTAATCGCTTATGTCTTATATCTCTTAACTCTTTTTTATTCTTCAATTTAATCATATCACACTCTCCCTACTTAGCTCCAGCAGCAATTGCTTTCCCTGCTTTTCGTATAATTTTCTCACCAACATATATAATGCCTTTTGCTTTATATGGGTCCACTTTTCTTAAATGACGAATCTTTTGAGCAAAAGCTCCAACAGATTCTTTATTAATTCCAGAGACAGTAATGACACGTTTCTCTATTGTGACGTCAATATCTTCCGGAATATCCAGAATGATTGGATGAGAAAATCCCAAATTAAATGTAACTTTCTTACCCTGCACTTCTCCTTTGTATGTTTTTTCATTAAGCTGCAACTGTTTTGAGTAACCGTTTGTAATACCCGTAACCATATTGCTTATAAGTGCACGAGTAGTACCATGAAGAGCTCTATAAAAAGGTCTATCCGAAGGTCTCTCAACAGTGACTATATCATTTTCTAAAATAATTTTTATTTCAGGATGAAAACTTCTCTTCAACTCACCTTTAGGTCCTTTAACGGTTACAAAATTATCTTCATCTATTGTTATCTTTACCTCTTTAGGAATAATAATTGGTTTTTTCCCAATTCTAGACATTTATACACCTCCTACCAGATGAAACAGATAACTTCTCCACCCTGTCCTTCTTCACGAGCTTCTTTATCTGTCATTAAACCTTTCGGGGTAGAAATTACTGCAGTTCCAAAACCATCTAACACGCGCGGAATCCTGTCTTTACCAACATATATTCGCCTACCAGGTTTACTGATCCGCTTAATACCCAAGATAAATTTCTCCCTTTTGTTCCCGTATTTCAAATAAATCCTCAACATTTTTTTACCATCAACCTCTTGTTCCTCAACATTTCCAACATACCCCTCATTCTTCATAATATTTAAAATACCTCTGTTTACATTTGAATAAGGAATAAGCAGAGATTTGTGATACATAGTACTTGCATTTTTAATTCTTATTAATGTATCAGAAATTGGATCGCTTAACATAATCTCCTCCTACCAACTTGCCTTTTTGACACCGGGAAGCTTGCCTTCCAGTGCTAATTTTCGTAGACAGTGCCTACAAAGACCAAATCTACCATAATAAGCCCTTGGTCTTCCACAAACCTTACACCTATTATGTTCTCTCACCTTGAACTTAGGCTTTTTATTTGCTTTTTCAATCATTGCCTTTCTTGCCATTCTAACACCTACCTTTCCCTAAAAGGAAAACTCATAAACTCAAAAAGTGCTCTTGCCTCTTCGTCAGTTTTAGCAGTTGTGATAATTGTAACATTAAATCCACGAACTCTATCAATCGCATCATAATCAATCTCGGGAAAAATCAACTGCTCTCTTATGCCAAATGTATAGTTGCCTCTGCCATCAAATGAATTAGGTGAAAGCCCCTTAAAATCTCTAATTCTTGGAAGAGCTACATTCACAAGCTTCTCCATAAATATATACATCGCATTTTTACGCAATGTTGCCCTGCATCCAATAGGTACACCTTCACGAATCTTAAATGAAGCAATAGATTTCTTTGCTCGGGTAACAGTAGGCCGTTGATAGGTAACTAAAATGAATTCACTTATAGTTTTCTCCATCGCCTTTGGATATTGAGAAATATCACCTACTCCTCTGTTAAGAGAAATTTTTACAATTTTAGGTACTTGCATCACATTTTTATAATTAAACTTCTCCATTAACCTCTTCTTTACTTCTTTCTCGTACTTCTCTTTTAAGGGAGAAGGAGCAAGTTTCTCTTCCAAAAGTTTTTCAAGCCCTTTATCTAATTTAGTTCCTGACTTTGTTTTTGTCATATCCACCTCACGTTAGACCTTATCAATTACTTCATGACAGTTTTTGCATACCCGAACGCTTTTCCCATTCCCAAGAATTTTATGAGCAATGCGGGTCTTCTCATGACAATGAGGGCAAACTAACTGCACTTTACTTACATACAGAGGAGCTTCTCTCCTTGTAATTTTACCTTGTGGCATATCCCGTGTAGGACGAAGAAAATTTGTTTGCATATTTACACCGTCAACAAACACTTTCCCTTTATCAGGAATTGTCCTAATAATCTTGCCTTTCTTCCCTTTATCCTTTCCAGACAATACTATAACCACATCGCCTTTTCTTAATTCTATTTTTGGTCTTACTTTATTATCAACTTTCATGAATTCCTCCTACAAAACCTCTGGGGCAAGCGAAACTATCTTTAAATATCCCTGCTTTCTTAACTCTCTTGCCACGGGACCAAAAATTCTAGTCCCTTTTGGATTTCCGTCTTCATCAATAATTACAGCTGCATTTTGATCAAATCTAATTATGCTCCCGTCTGCTCTTTTTAAAGGATATTTTGTTCTTACAACAATCGCCCTCACCACACTACCTTTAGGCGTAGCACTGTTTGGTACTGCCTTTTTAACTGAAGCAACAATTTTATCTCCCACAGTAGCTGATCCTCTTTTCCCGACACGAAGCACTGTTATACAAGAAATTTCTTTTGCTCCACTGTTATCTGCAACAACAAGCCGTGAATAATCTCTAATCATTTTTCACCTCCGTCAATAATCTCTACAACTCTCCATCGCTTCAATTTACTGACCGGTTTCGTTTCTCTAATCCTAACAACATCACCAACTTTTGCCTTCATCTCTTCATCGTGTGCATAAAATTTTGATGTCCTATTTATAATTTTAATGTAAAGAGGGTGTGGCACACGCCTATTTATTTGAACAACAACAGTTTTTTGATAAGTACTAATAACCTTTCCAGTAATTTCTTTTTTAGCCATAATTACACCTCTTCTTTATTAAGTTCTCGCTCTCTTCTTATGGTAAGAAGCCTTGCTATGTCCCTTCTCACAAGTCTTATACGTGCAGGATTATTTAGCTGATGAGTAGCAAATTGGAAACGTAAATTAAAAAGCTCCTTTCGAAGGCTTTTTAACTGCTCTTCCATTTCAGCATCAGTCATATCTCTAACTTTTTCTACTTTCATAACTAAATAACCTCCTCACGCTTAACAAGTCTGACTTTAATGGGAAGTTTAAATCCAACCTGCTTTGCAAGTTTTGTGGCCTCTTCTTCGGGGATTCCTGTCATCTCAAAGAGAATTCTTCCTGGTTTTACAACAGCCACCCAGTGATCAAGATCTCCTTTTCCACTACCCATTCTGGTTTCTGCGGGTTTCTTCGTTACAGGTTTATCCGGAAAAATCCTTATCCAAAGCTTTCCTGTTTTTCTTACTGCCTGTATCAAAACAAGTCTTGTTGCTTCAATTTGTCTGGAAGTAATATAAGAAGGTTCCATCGCTTGTATTCCATAATCACCAAATGCAACAAAATTGCCTCGCGTAGCTTTTCCTCGCATTCTACCTCGCTGCTGCTTTCTATGTTTAACTTTTTCTGGCATTAACATAATCATCCACCTCCATTATCTCTCAGTAGTAAAGAAAGTAACTTTCTTTGCATCACCTTTATATACCCAAACTTTTACACCAATTCTTCCGAATTTAATCAAAGCAGGCAATTCAGCATAATCGATATCAGCTTTTAAAGTATGAAGAGGAACTCTTCCTTCCCTATACCATTCAGTTCGTGCAATTTCAGCTCCACCAAGCCTACCAGATACTTGAATTTTTACTCCTTTAACACCAGATCGCATTGCCCTACCTATAGCTTGCTTAATTGCCCGTTTGTATGAAACTTTTTGTTCAATCTTGCTTACAATATTTTGAGCAATAAGTTGAGCATTTGTTTCAGGGCGCTTTACTTCCTTTACTTCTATCCCTATTTTCATATTAGAATTATTAATTGCACGCATTAATTTATTCTGCAGTTTAGAAATCTCTGCCCCCTTCTTTCCAATTATCATACCGGGCCTTGCACTATGGATAATCACTTTTACTTCACCGCCAGCTTCTCCTCCTTTTCGAATAATCTCAACATGAGAAATAGCTGCATCAATTCCTAATTTATCCAACTCTCTTCTTATTATAATATCCTCCATGACAAAATTGGAGTAATTTTTTTTACTTGCATACCACTTACTTGTCCAATCTTTCGTTATACCTATCCTAAATCCAGAAGGATGTACTTTCTGTCCCACTCTATACCTCCTCTTTGTTTTTTACCACTATAGTAATCTGGCTCACAGGTTTTCTTTGTATATCAGCTCTGCCCATTCCTCTCATATATATCCTCTTCATAGGACCTTCGGATTCAATATATGCCCTGTGAACATATAATGAGCCTTTATCCATATCAAAATTATTTTCAGCATTCGCAACAGCTGACCTGAGAGTTTTCTCCAGATAGCCAGCAGCTTTTTGAGGAAGAACCTTTAAAATTGCAAATGCTTCGTCAATGTCTTTACCTTTTATAAGCTCAGCTACAAGTCGTGCTTTAGTAGCAGATAATCTTAAATGTTTAGATTTAGCATACACTTCCATGATATTCCTCCTTAAGTTTTAGTAACAATTCTTGCAGTAGGAACTTTATGACCACGAAAGGTACGAGTTGCAGCAAATTCACCAAGTCTATGTCCCACCATATCCTGTGTAATATAAACAGGAATATGTGTTTTTCCGTTATGCACTGCAATTGTATGTCCTATCATTTCTTTAGTAATTGCAGACCTCCTGCACCATACCTTTATCACTTTCTTTTCGCCTTTTTTATTTAAATTCTGGATTTTTTCAAGAAGTTTTGGATCCACAAACATATTTTTTTTACTCATCCTTACTTCCTCCTTCTAACAATATATTTATCGGAAGTTTTATTTTTCTTTCTCGTTCTATAGCCAAGAGTAGGCTTTCCCCAGGGAGTCAAAGGACCAGGATGGCCAATAGGAGATTTGCCTTCGCCTCCACCATGTGGATGATCCACTGGATTCATAACTACACCTCTTACACTAGGCCTCTTACCAAGATGTCTACTAGTACCTGCTTTCCCAAGGCTAATATTCCCATGATCTACATTACCTACCTGACCAATAGTTGCCCAACAACTTAAATTGATCATCCTTACTTCTCCAGATGAAAGCTTTACATGTGCATATTTACCCTCTTTAGCGAGCAATTGAGCACCTCCGCCAGCAGATCTCACTAACATAGCTCCCCTTCCAGGAAACAACTCTATATTGTGAATAATTGACCCTAATGGTATATTTTTCATTGGAAGCGCATTACCAATCTTTATTTCAGCATTCTCTCCTGCTGTTACCGTATCACCCACTTTTAAACCTACCGGAGCAATAATATATCTTTTCGCCCCGTCGTTGTAGGTAAGTAAAGCAATATGTGCCGATCTATTAGGATCATACTCTATTGCTTTTACCTTTGCAGGTATATCTCTTTTATCGCGCTTAAAATCAATAATACGATACAGTCTTCTATGGCCGCCGCCTCTCCGCCTCATTGTAATTTTGCCAGTATTATTTCGTCCAGCTTTTTTCTTTAGCCCTACAACCAATGATTTTTCTGGTTTTTTCTTTGTTACTTCTTCATGCCCTTGAACTGATTTTCCTCTAAAACCAGGAGTTGTAGGTTTATACTCTTTTATCCCCATCCTATACCTCCGCTATACATGATGCATTAAATCAATCTTATGACCAGGATAGAGAGTAACGATTGCCTTTTTGTAAGAAGGCGTTTTTTTAAACGCATACTTTACTCTCTTCCTTTTTCCAAATACTTTGCCTATATTGACGTCTTTTACTTTCACAGAGAAAAACTCTTCTACAGCGTCTTTCACCATACGCGTGTTTGCACGCTTATCTACAAGAAACACATACTTACCCTTCTCGGCAAGAGCAGTAGCTTTCTCTGTAACAAGAGGTCTAATTAAAACTTCTATATTACTCATTTTTCCACCATCCTTGCATTTCTCCTACTGCTTCCTTAGTAAACAGAATCGATTCGTATACTACAATATCGTAAACATTAAGAAACTTAAAGTTTAATGATTTGCAATATGGAATATTATTTGCTGCTAACGCAACTTCCCCATTCATATCTGAATAAACAAGCAATATAGTACCTAGTTCTTTTTTTAAATTATCGCTAACGCCATTAAATAACTGGACAATTTCTTTAGTTTTTCCAGTAATTTTTATTTCCTCAACAATATGCACATTCCCTTCTCGAAATTTCGATGAAAGAGCAGAAAAAATAGCGACTCTTTTTTCATTTTTATTCAATTTTATGTGATATGTTTTGGGATGAGGACCAAATGCCACAGCTCCTCCTTTCCAGATATTAGATGTCCTAGCACCCTGTCTGGAACGGCCACTTCCTTTTTGTGGTCGCATTTTTTTAGTACTGTAACTAACATCTCCTCTTTGCTGCGTTGATGCAGTACCTCTTCTTTTGTTAGTACGCTGTGTCCTTATAGCAGAATAAATAAGATGCTTTTTTTCAGGAACAGAAAAAAATCCCTCAGGCAAATTTATTTCACTAATAGTTTTTGAATTAACATTCAGAACATTTCCCTTCATATTAACCTCCTGCCCTTACAACAACAAAGTTTTTATCGGGGCCGGGAACATTGCCTTTTACAAGGATTAAATCCTTTTCAGGAATAATCTTAACTACTCTAAGTTTTTGCACTGTCGTCTGATTAACCCCAAGATGCCCAGCCATATGATGCCCTTTAAAAACTTTTCCAGGTGTGGTACCTGCTCCAATAGAACCGGGCCTCCTGAGTCCACCAGAACCATGTGTTTTCGGCCAACCACCGAAACCCCATCTTTTAACTACACCGGAAAATCCTTTTCCTTTAGAAACACCAGAGACACTAACAAACTGAGAATCTTTAAAAATTTCCACAGTTACTTTATCTCCAATTTCACCATCCATATCTCTAAATTCTTTCAAATACCTGAACATAGATAATTTTTTTGCTTTAAAAACGCCTGCTTCGGGTTTATTTAATTTTCAGGCTTAACTTCCATAAATCCCAACTGTACTGCATTATACCCATTTTTCTCTTTGGTTATTTTATTTGTAACCATACATGGACCTGCTTTTAGTACAGTAACAGCAATCAATTTATCTCCTTCATACACAGAAGTCATACCCAATTTTATACCCAGTATTCCTTTCACCATAGCATCCTCCATTATATCTTGATTTCGACCTCTACACCTTGAGGAATATCCATATTTGCAAGTTTTTGTGTTATTTCAGGAGTTGCATTTTTTATTTCTACAAGTCTCTTATGCACACAAATTTCAAACTCTTCCTGAGAATCCTTATCCACATTAGGAGATCTTAAAACGTTAAATATTGTACGTTTTGTCGGAAGTGGTATAGGCCCTACAACATTAGCTCCACTTTTCCTTGCTGTATCAACAATTTTGGCGGCCCATATATCCAAAATTTCATGATCAAATGCTTTCAATTTTATCTTCAGCTTTTCTTTTTTCATCTCATCTCACCTTCAATTAATTTATTCCTTCACTGCAGTAATAACACCTGCTCCTACTGTTCTACCACCTTCACGGATAGCAAACCTCTGAGTTTCTTCAAGTGCAACAGGATAGATCAGTTCAACTTCTATATCGACATTATCCCCAGGCATTGCCATCTG
>DAOWNX010000080.1 GCA_030642335.1 Caldisericota bacterium | reverse complement strand
CTTGGCATTGTTTTTATATTCAAAACAATGGAGGCAATAAATTTTGCTGAGGGAGGCATGGGAATGTTTATGGTATTTATCGCTTTCTCCCTTCTTTATTTAAAAATCCCATACCCCATCGTTTTTATAATTGATATTGCTCTGTCATTTTTATTTGGAGTTCTCATTGAGAAGGGCATGTTACGTTTTATTATAGTCATGTCTCTAACAGCCATTATTATTGCAACTCTTGGGCTTGTGATGGTTCTTCAAGGAATGGCTGGTTTTATATGGGGCACAGATACAAAACCATTTCCTTCTTTGTGGGAAGGCCCACCGTTTAGAGTTGCTGGAATGATATTTTGCAGACAGGATATTATTACTTTAATAACGGCACTGGTAATTTTTGTTGTTCTTATTTTTGTTCTTAAAAAAACAAAAATTGGTGTTGCAATAAGAGCTGTTTCCGAAGATGAATATGCAGCGCTCCTTATGGGAGTAAGGGTTAGTGTAATTTTTTCTTTTGTGTGGGGATTTTCTGGGTTACTTGCAGGTCTTGGCGGCATGCTTGCTGCTCCAAGATTTTCTCTGGATACAAATATGATGACAACTGTTCAGTTAAAAGCATTTACTGCTGCAGTTCTCGGAGGCTTTAGCTCTATTCCAGGAGCTGTATTTGGCGGATTGATTCTTGGTGTTCTTGAAAATCTTATTTCTTTCTATATTTCCTCGAGTTTAAAAGAGCCTATTTCTCTGATTATTATTGTTATTGTGCTTCTCGTATCTCCTAATGGCTTATTCGGCAAAAGAATAAAGAAAAAGGTGTAGAAATGAAGAATAAAACTAATTCATTAATATTTTTATTGATCGCTATTGTTCTTCCAATTGTTCTCTATTCGAAGCCTGCTTTTGTTGGATATCTTGTGCTTGCTTGTATTATGGCAATATCTGCCCTTGGACTAAATATTATACTTGGCTATTCCGGACAGATATCTCTGGGTCATGCTGCTTTTATGGCAATAGGAGCGTACAGTTCGGCAATTCTTACAATGCAATTTCACGTTCCTTTTATGTTTACATTGATAATAGGTGTTTTGATTGCTGCTTTTGTGGGCATATTGGTAGGGTTTCCTTCGTTACGGCTTTCTGGTTTTTATCTTGCAATTGTTACAATGGCCCTCGGTGAAGCAATTATTTCAATTTTTAAGAACTGGCAGCTTGCCGGAGGAAATTTTGGCATAAGGAATATTCCGCCTCCTTCAATTTTAGGACTTGTATTTTCAAGCGAGATTTCTAAGTATTACCTTGTTCTTTTTTTCCTTCTTTTATCGATTTATATTTCAAATAATCTTGTAAAATCTAGCACAGGTAGAGCGATAAGAGGTTTAAGGGATTCTGAGATTGCAGCTCAATCAGTTGGGATAAACATTGCAAAATATAAAATAATTGCCTTTAGTTTGGGTTCTGCACTTGGTGGTCTTTCAGGGGTATTATATGCACACACAGTTACATATATACATCCGATAGCATTTGGCATCGGGCTTTCTATTGAAATTTTGTCCATCGTGATACTTGGAGGGGTAGGGACAATAGTGGGACCGATTATTGGATCTCTTTTCTGGGTTATTTTACCACTTTTTATCGGCAACATCGAGACACTCTCTTCTGTTGTATTTGGTGTGGCTTTAATAGCTGTTGTTTTGCTGTATCCTCGCGGACTCGTTGGTATCTTGAATGCCATTTTAAGTAAGTTTTTCAAGCGTAAACGATAGTATGAACGATTGGTTAAAAAGAAGAGGAGAGCTTTCTCCGGAGAAAATTGCATTAACTGACAAGATTAAGGGGAATAAGCTTACATATAGTGAATGGAATGGAAAAGTTAATAAGCTTGCAAATTTTCTTACCCATGAGCTTGAAATAAAAAAAGGAGATATTATTTCTGTTCTCTCTCCAAACAATAGGGAATACCTGGATCTTTTTTTTGCCTGTGGCAAAATCGGGGCAGTACTGCAAAATCTAAATTGGCGGCTTACAAAATTTGAGCTTCTTCCTCTTATTCAAGAGGCGGAACCAGAAATTATATTTTATGGAAAGCAGGTAGAAAAACTTGCAAAAGAGTTAAAAATAAAAAAATCTGTCGAGCTTAATGAGGTTTTATGGGATTCTTTTTCCTCTGAATTTGACAGCACGGTTCAAACAGATTGGGATGATGCCTGGATGATTTGTTATACAGGAGGAACTACCGGAATTTCTAAAGGAGTTATTATTACTTTCAGAAATATTACATTTAACGCTATAAATACAGTGATAAGCTGGGGTCTCTCTAATGGGGATTCCGCACCAATTATTACGCCACTTTTTCATACAGGTGGATTGAACGTTTTTACCACGCCGCTTGTCTACATTGGAGGGGAAAGCATACTTATGGATAAGTTTGACGTGGACGAGATTTTTGATGTGATTAACAACAAAGAAATCAATCTCCTGTTTGCTGTTCCTTCCATTTTTATTGCACTTCAGAATAACCCTCGCTGGGGGGAAACGGATTTTTCGTATCTGAAATTTGTGATAAACGGTGGAGCTCCTTGTCCTGTGCCTGTTTTTAAAAAATGGTGGAAGAAGGGTGTGATATTCAAAACAGGATATGGGTTGACTGAAGCAGGTCCTAATACATTTTGGTTGCCTGACAATTACGTTAAACAAAAAATTAATTTTGTTGGCTTCCCTCTTTTTTATATAAAAGTAAGGGTGGTTGATGATAAAGGGGAAGAATGTAATATTAATGAGGAGGGTGAGCTTCTCATAAGAGGGCCGCACGTTACACCCGGCTATTTTAAGAGAGAAGAGGAAACAAAAAAGAATATTATCAATGGCTGGCTCCACACTGGCGACATTGCATACAGGGATAGCGATGGTTGTTATTTTATTGCAGGAAGAAAGAAGGAATTAATTATATCAGGTGGAGAAAACATCTATCCAGCGGAGATAGAAAGCGTCCTTATATCTCATCCTAAAATTAAAGAAGCTGCTGTGATTGGGGTAATTGATAAAAAATGGGGCGAAGTGCCTAAAGCTATAATTGTTGTTAAGGATAATTTTGAGCTATCGCAGGAAGAAGTAAGAAATTTTTTAAAAGAAAGAATTTCATCATATAAAGTTCCAAAGAGTTTTGTTTTTCTTTCTGAAATTCCAAAAACTTCTGTAGGGAAAATTGATAAAACTTTTTTAAAGAAAAAATACGGTTAATCAAATAATTTTCAAACTAATTTTGTAAATATTGATTAAATGATAAGACAAGGAGGTGTTGGATGAAATCTGTTGATTTGATAGGTGTTGGGATGACTAAGTTCGGTAAGCATCCTGATGAAACGGGAAGGGACTTGCTTGTTAAGGCTATGGAAGATGCAGTTTCTCATGTAGACAAAGGGATTGATATTAAAAAGGATATAAAAGCCCTTTTTGTAGGATATTTTACACCGGAATTATTTGAACATCAGGGGCATATTGGTACTTTAGCTGCAGAATGGCTTGGGCTTTCAGGAATACCAGCATTCAGAACTGAGAGTGCGTGTGCTTCAAGTTCTGCTGCTCTTGCTACAGGGTATTGGGCAGTTGCTTCTGGCATGTATGATCTTGTAATGGTTAGCGGAGTAGAAAAAATGACAAATTTGGATACTACTGGAGTAACTGATGCACTCTCCATTGCTGCAGATAATGTTTTTGAGCTTCCTGCAGGCATTACTTTTCCCGGACTTTTTGCACTAATGGCTCAAGAATATTTTGAAAAGTACAATGGAAGCTGGGAGGATCTTCAAGCTGTTACGCTGAAAAATCACTATAATGGTTCACTTAATCCAAAAGCACAGTTCCATGCGGAAATTGCTTCTATTGCCAAAAAAATTGCTGTTAAAAAAGGAGTTACTTTTAAGGATGATATGGATTTTTTAAAATCAAAGTATAACCCACTGGTTGCGTATCCTCTTCGTCTTTTTGACTGCTCTCCAATATCCGATGGTGCCTCTGTAGCATTTCTTGCAAGTAGTGAAATCTCAAATAGATTTACGGATAAACCTTTGCATGTTAAAGGAGTTGGTCTTGGCACGGATACAATAGCAGTCTCAGGAAGGCCTGATTTAACTACTTCAAAAGGTACTGTAAATGCTGCAAATGCAGCTTATAAGATGGCAGGAGTTACCCCGGATGATATTGATATAGCAGAAGTACATGATTGTTTTACGATAAACGAAGTAATACTTTCTGAAGACCTTGGTTTTTTTGAAAGAGGAAAAGGTTTAAAGGGAGCGATGGAAGGCAGAACATCTCTTTCCGGTGATAAACCTCTTAACACAGATGGAGGCCTTAAAAGTAAAGGGCATCCTGTTGGGGCAACAGGCATAGCAATGATACATGAAATATGGTTACAACTCAGAGGAGAAGCAGGTGAAAGACAGGTGAAAGGTAGTCCAAAACTTGGGCTTACCTGTAATGTTGGAGGTTCAACTGCAAGCTCAATGGTATTTATACTTGAAAGAGGTGAAAAATGACATCTACAATTCAAAATTATATAAGCGGTTTGAAAAACGGTAAAATTATAGGAACAAAGTGTAAAAAGTGCGGTAATATAATGATTCCCTTAAAACCTGTTTGTCCTAAATGTGGAAGTTTTGATGTGGAGGAGTTTGAAACAGCAGGTGAAGGTACTCTGCGAAGCTTTACTATAATTTATGTAGCTTCTGAGAAGTTTAAAGATAAAGTTCCATATGTAGTTGCTCTGATTACACTTAAAGAAGGTGGTGCAGTTATGGGTAGGCTACTTGGAGTAGACCCGAATAAACCGGAAGATATTAAAGCTGGAACAAAAGTTAAATTTGAGTTATTGATAGAAAGAGAAGAAGCGGTTGTGGCTTTTAAGCCTCTCTATTAAGGTGAATGTCTTTCCTCAATTTAAAAATATTACTATAAGACTGCCACGCTTCCTGTGGTCAACTTAGCGTAATGTATGCTAGGGAAAGAGCGCAGTGATAGAGAAAATGCGTCATTCCGGGCTCGGTCGGAATCTAACAACAAATCGATCGATCAAAATGGTTAAAATGGTGCCAGGCACGAAATTAACCACTTTTTAT
>DAOWNX010000070.1 GCA_030642335.1 Caldisericota bacterium | reverse complement strand
TACTTCTTCATAATGGGGGACACATAGGCATTTAAAACAGTTGTAGAAGTTCTTTCAAATTCTCTAAACTCGGGTAGTATTTTGTGAGATAGGGAATAATTAATGCCAAATTTATTTAGCATCTTCCCGATGATCTGTTCATGAGTTGAGTTTGCAAAAGAAAAAAGCAGAGAAACAGCAACTGATTCGACATGGGCTTCCTGTATCTTCTTAATGACTCTCTTTATCTCTTCTTCGTCTATATCTTCTAAAATTTCCCCGGTAAAATTTACTCTTCCCTTTATGCCAAATCTCAAAGATTCAGACAAAAAGGAATCCTGTTTTTCATAGAATAAATCATAAAGTTTTTCTCTGGACTGTCTTCCTATTGCAATAATATCTTCAAATCCTTTATTTGTTATTAAAGCGCACTTTACTCCCTTTCTCTCAAGAATTGCATTTGTTGCCACAGTCGAGCCATGAACAATAAATTTTTGCTTGTTGCAAGCAATCTTCTGGATTCCGTTAATCACTGCCTCAGCAGGATTCCCGGGAGTAGAAAGTACTTTGTATGTCCCTATGCTTTCATTTTCATCGACATATACAAAATCTGTAAACGTACCCCCTGTGTCAATGCCTATAGCAATCATTTTTCACTAAATTTTTAATTCCTTCCAATATATTCATCAATCTTCTTATCGCATCGCTCAAAATAAAATTAGCAAGCTCCTTTTCTTAAAATCTTTTGCAGAAGTTATAACGTATAATTTTTTATCGCAAATATTTTTCACATTAAAAGTATACCAAAATTTCAGCATTTATCAATTTTAGGTGCTTACAAAACACCCAAAAAATAGAGTCAAAATATTGAGTAAAACAAGAGCAATACTGACACTAATCCGCAAATAAATAATAGAGATAAGACAAATTTCAATTGCAATACTATGGAGATGTTATTTTTATCGTAAGCGTAATTGTCCCTTCCTCTTCTGGTATGTTGATATTGCTTATTTTGTACGATTTCTCCAATTTTTTCAGAACAACAGGTAATGTTTTGCTGCTCAGTGTGTAAGTAAAGAGATTCACCTCGCCACCCTTCAGCTCGCCATACTGCGCCAAAAGCGCAATTACATCTGCTTTTTCACTTTCTTCCACTGTTATCTCAAATCCCGCATGAGACACAATGGATTCTCCTGAAAATCCTTTCTCCGGTGCAGACTCATAAGGAAGCTCATCCCCTCCCGGTATTGTTGTCCGTACGTTGTTATCCATCTCTGGAGATTCAAGCTGAGAATTATATTTTAAACCTGGGACTTTCAAAAACAGAAACAAAACAAGAAGTATTGCAGCAAAAGAAATCACCCGATAGGGAACACGGAAGCGTTTTCTGTGCAGTTTTTTGAGAACATTTTCCTCAGTGCCTGGTAAAGCGTTTACTTTCATATCGGAAAGCATAGCTTTCATCTCGCTAAGCTGTTCATAATATTCTCGCGCTTCTTTATCTTTTTCAAGGAGTTTTTTTATCTCCTCTTTGTTTCCTTCTCCATCAATGTATTTCGAAATTTTTTCTTTCATCACTCTTTAGACAGCTCCCTCTCAAAAAAGTTCTGTTTTAAAATTTCTTTTCTTAAATGCTCCCTCGCTCTGAATAAGCGAGATTTAACAGTCCCAACTGAAATTGCTAAAAGTTTGCTTGCTTCTTCGTAATTAAGCCCCTGAATATCCACAAGTGTAATAGCCTCCCTTTCAATTACAGTAATGTGCTTCATTCCCTCCCAGATAATCTGCTTTTTTTTATCGTTTTCCTTGAATTGCTCCTCAGGATAATTCACAGCTTTTTTCCATTTTAATCTATCTTTCAGCCTATTCCGTGCTCCTTCGCTTTCAAGCATATTTTTGAGCGTGTTCATCCCAATGCGGTAAAGCCATGTAGAAAGGGATGACCTGCCATCAAACTGGTTTATTTTCTTAAAACACTTGATAAAAGTATCTTCCACTACATCTTGAGCAACTTCAGATCTTTGCGCAACATGAAATACGGAATTAAAAAGAAAATTTTTATATTTTCTTATAACATACTCCTGTGCGTAAACATCGTTCTTTTTTAATCGCTCTACAATCTCTTCTTCATCCATTTATTACAGTATAGAATATCTCGTTAAAAATACATAACAAAACTTGCATAGCTCGATAACTAACATATAATAAAAGTATGAAATATATAATTTCTATTTTAATAGCATTTTTAATGGGAGCAATCCCCTGGCCATACATCGTAGGGAAAGCTACGAAGCACATAGATATTAGAAAACATGGAAGCAAAAATCCCGGCGCAGGGAATATATTTCATCTGGTCAGCTGGCGAGCAGGAATAGTGGCGTTGCTGGGAGATATGGCAAAAGGATACTTTGCGCTTTATTTTATCTACAGGTTATATCATTTCTCTCCGGCGCTGCTTACGTATTTTGGCCTCATTGCTGTACTCGGCCATGTATTTTCACCATTTTTGCAATTTAAGGGAGGAAAGGGAGCTGCAACAACGCTTGGTGTTTTTCTTTTTATTCTTCCTCTTGTAGTGCAGGCAAGAAGCGTGCTTCTTCTCATTCTTGTTGCAATTCCATGGTCGATAACGCTTATAATCACACATTCACAGGTGGTAAGCCTTTTTATCACAGTACCATTTTTCCCTTTAGTTTTGTGGTTTATGACGCATGACGCTAACCTTGTAATATCAGTAATAATTTTCTGCATTTTTATGGAAATTCTCGGCATAAAATCTACCAAAAGAGAATGGCCTATTGCATATGAAAAATATGTAAAAAAATATTTTCATCGGAGTTAACCGTTATAAACTTGACCTACTACCATTATTATTTATAATGAATCGGAAAGCCGAAGTGGCGGAATTGGCAGACGCGGCGGACTCAAAATCCGCAGGGGTTCAGAGCCCCGTGAGGGTTCAACTCCCTCCTTCGGCACCACTAAAACAAAAAACTAATTATCCTCTAATTGATTTAAATAAACTGTATCAGGCAATATCCATAATTGCTTTGCTTTACCCTCCATCTTTTTCTTAAAATAGGCATATAATGCATTGTATAAATAGAATTCCTTCTCCAGAGTTTTATAGTCATCTTAACATATTAATCTATAACTTTTTGCTAATATATCGAGTGTAATAGAAATTGCTGGTAGATTTTCCATATTGGTATCTGCTCTTCTAACAATCAACTGGACTTCCTTCACTGTGGGATCTTGGATATTGTATTTTTCTATAATAGCATCAATTAAGCCAAAAGCTTATGCAATAATGGAATAAGTCACACACATCACATAATAGAAAAACTATTAGTGTTTTGTCATTGAGCTATTTTAGTCCAATGGTTGCAAGGTTTATTGGACAAATAAAGACCTTTTCAAACATCTTTTAAGAGTCTGTTTTAACGTAAAAATTCATATTCCAGGCTTAGCTCACAATTGTCTATGTGTCTTGAAAATATAGTTAAATTTAAATAAAACAACACAAAGTATTTGAATAAATATATAAAAAGGATATAATAAATATGTATTGGGGGGAAACTTAACAAATGAAAAAAGTTAAACATAATTTTAGAAACACAGCTAACATAGTGACACGTACTAGATCAGGAAAATATCTAATGCCATCAAAAATAAACAAGTTATATGAAATTGTTGACTACCAAGAAAGGAGGTGTGTATAATAAAAACCAAATTCTGTCCATTGATAGTAATTGGATTAGTTATTTTTGGAATATTAATAGGGGGCTGTAGCAAAACTTCAGAGCAGGGTAAACCACCGGCAAAGGAAGAATATATTAAATTGAGAGATGCCATAGAAATAAAACCAAAAGGAGAAATTCTACAATATCAGAAAGAATCTTTCTGGACTGAAGAGCATTTTTCTGAAATTCTAAAATCAAAATATAAATTTGAATCCGAGGAAATTAGCTCTTTTAAAAGAAAAACAAAAAAAAACAGAAAAATACAATGTACCAATCTTGAACCCAAATGTAGAATTTGATGCAGTAAGAAAAGTAACTGTATTGTCGTGTAATATAAAAGGCGCAATGTACAGCAGTGACTCCTATGAGTTTCACTGGCTCTTAGCAGATTTGTCTTTTGATCTGTATCAGTTTAAACAATACGAAACAAAGCTTAGCTATGAGGGAAAAATAAATGGTATTCCTACAACAATCAAACTTATCTTTCCTTACACTATCACTCATTGCCATGAGCACGTCTGGCCAAAATAGATATGAATATAGAGATTGTAGGAACAGAATCTTTAGGCGTAAGGGGACTTTGTTGCTTCGTAAAAACAAAAAATAGAAGTATATTGATTGATCCAGGCATAGCTTTAGGTTACCATAGATACGGATTGCTTCCTCACCCTTTTCAGGTAGCAGTAGATGAAAGAATACAAAAGAAAATTGTAAAAAGATGGTCTGAGGCTACAGATATAATAATCAGCCATTTTCACGGAGAGCACACGCCACTATCAAATGCAAATCCTTATCAACTCAATACTGATAAGGTAGCCAAATTAAATCCAACTGTTAGAATATGGACAAAAGATTCATCTCATCTTTCCACCATAGAAAAGGGAAGGGCAGACTCCCTTTTCGCTGCTTTAAATAAAGATTTCAATATTGCAGAGGGCAAAAAACAAGGACCAATTACATTTTCAAAGCCAATGATTCATGGAGATATAAATGATACCTTAACAACAGTAATAATGGTAAAGATTGAGGAAGATTATGTGTTTGTACATGCTGCTGGTATCCAACTTCTCAATAATGAAGCTGTTTCCCAAATATTGGGTTGGAAACCAGATATTGCATTGCTAGATGGTCCTCCTCTATATCTATCCCATAGAATTTCTGAGAGACAGATTGAAAAAGCCTGGCACAATGCCGAAGAGCTTTCTCGAAACATTGACACACTGATTCTTGACCACCACCTAATGAGAAGTTACAAAGGTGTCGGATGGATAAAGCACTTATCAAATAAAACAGGCAAGAGAGTTCTATGTGGAGCAGACTTTATGCATAGACATAGAATGTTACTCGAAGCTAACCGTGTAAACCTATACAGTAACATGCCTGTTCCTGTTGGATGGCATGAAGCTTATGCAGAGGGTAAAGTAAATACTAATTATTACTGGGAGTCCGCTAAAAAACTTTTTAAATTTGCTGTTTTATAATGAGTTGTATGTAGTATTGTCCCAATAAATCCACCCTAAAAACAGAAAAGAGAACAAGAGATAATAAAATAGACTCACTGATAAAAACAACGGAAGTGAGAATACTTTTCTACAAGACACACAGGAAAGATATTCAAAGGACAGTCAATTGAAAATCCTTCCCGGCACTGCACTAATTACGAAACAAACCTTGTAAGCGTTGGAATTTACTTCCTGGAGAACTTTGAACACATAACAATGCCTATTAAGCAGTTCAATACAGGAGT
>DAOWNX010000108.1 GCA_030642335.1 Caldisericota bacterium | reverse complement strand
CTTTTTACCGTTTTCTCGATTTGCTTTTTCAATTCGTTGGGTTGCGCACTTATTTTAGCAGATTTTTTAACTGTTTCAACTATTTTTTCTTTGGTGTTTTTTATCATTTCTCCCTCGCTACCTCTTGGGAATAATATTCCTTTCGATTCTACATAAATAGGTTTTACAATTTTGTTATCTTTGCTTATAGATACAACAGCAAACACCATTCCCCTATGCGCCATTTCCCTTCGCTCTGAGATAGCAGGAAACTCTACTTCAGTGTCCTTAACGGGGATCATTACTTTGCCTTCTATAATAACAGCGCCGGATTTTATCCGCGGAATACGCTTCATTTTTCCATCTACAATTTGTACTCCTGCACCATTTTCAAGTATAAATACATTTTTTTTGCTTATTCCGCATTCGTTTGCAATTTTTTCCGCAGCTACAAGATGTCTGTATTCTCCATGTAACGGTACAAAATATTTTGGTTTTAACAAGTTTATCATAAATTTTATATCTTCATGAGAGCAATGTCCCGAGAAATGTATCCCATCTGCCTTTCGATAATATACATTAGCTCCCAGTTTAAACAACCTATTAATAGTACTCGCTACTTCTCTTTCATTTCCAGGAATTGGGTCAGCAGAAATAACTACGGAGTCCCCTTTCCCCACAGAAAACCCTTTATGAACAGAATTAGAAATTCTTGAAAGCCCTGACATTGGCTCTCCTTGAGTACCTGTTGTTATAAATACAAGTTTATTTTTGGGGACAGCAGCAATTTCCGATTGTTCTATCTCCACGGCTTTAGGGATTTTTATATACCCCAATTCTTTTGCTATTCGCACACTTTCGAGAATACTTTTCCCGTCAAACACAACTTTTCTTTCAAATTTTTCCGCTACATTTACAAATTGTTGTATTCTGTGGACATTTGTAGAAAATGAAGCTGCAATAATCCGCCCTTGTGCTTCCTGGAAAATCTTTACCAAATTTTTCCCTATAAGTGATTCCGATCCGGTAAATCCCTCTTCATCCGCATTTGTACTATCTGAAAACAGAGCAATTACTCCTTCTTTTCTCAACGCTTTAAGCCTTTTAATACCCATCAGCTTACCATCCACAGGCGTCTTATCTATTTTATAATCTCCAGTGTGATATATATACCCAAATGGTGTTTTTATTGCAATGCCAAAAGATCCAGGTATGCTGTGTGTCATCCTTATAAACTGCACATTGAAAGCGCCTAATTGTAAAATATCCCCATTTTTTACCTCTCTGAAATGCTGGTGTTTCTTTAGGCTCGTTGGAACCATTCCTTTCACCAAACCAAGCGCCAGCTGGGAACCAGCAATAATTGGAGGAGTCACATCCTCCAACAAGTATTTAAGCCCTCCAATATGATCCATATGACCATGTGTGAATAATATTCCTTTCAGGTGCTTTTTCCTCTTTTTAAGATAAGAAAAATCAGGAATAATAAAGTCTACACCAGGCATATTGGCAGGAGGAAACTTAAATCCTGCATCAATAAGCAACAGGTCGCCGCCCATCTCAAAAAGAGTGGAATTTTTCCCAATTTCTCCTATTCCCCCTATTGGTATAATTTTTATGCTTTTTTTCATATTAAATTTGCGTCTTTAATGTCATTCCTTTGCTAAAGGAATAAAGCCGCTTGCCCTCCTTTGCTTTAAATTAAATTCTTTTTCCATTTTTATATCTTATCTCTTAATTACTAAAATTAAAAATTTTCCTTTCTGTATCCAGTGCTCATCTCTTGACAACGCTCCGTTTATCTGTACAATAAACTGGCATTGGGGCGTAGCCAAGTGGCAAGGCAACGGAATTTGGATCCGTCATTCGAAGGTTCGAATCCTTCCGCCCCAGCCAATATGAACTACTTTCCAAAAATAGTGTACAATCCTCGTTTTGCCTGAGATATCCATCCTCTCAACCAACTTAAAGGATATTTTCAATATATTCAATTTTGTAATGTGTGCCATCCATTAAAATAGAAACTGCACCAATACCAAAATCTTTATCGTTTCCCTGCATATAATATGTCGCTGATCTAACAATGTGAAGCAATTTTTTCTTTGTAATTGCCTCAACAGGCGCTCCAAATGTTTCATCCTTACGCGTTTTTACTTCTATAAAGAGCAATTTCCCATTATGTTTTCCTACGATATCAATCTCTCCAAAAGGCGTTCTTACATTTCTATCTATGATTTTTATACCTTTCTTTTTTAAATAATCTACTGCAACATCTTCACCTTTCTTCCCTACAATTCTATTATTGTTCACACGCTACCCCTTTAAAGCTTCTTCTGTGTATCGGCGATGGCCCATAGAGTTTTACAAGTTCTCTATGTCTTTTTGTAGGATATCCTTTATGCGTGCATAGTTCGTATTCAGGGTACCTTTTCCCAAACGAACACATCATTCTATCTCTTACCACTTTTGCGATGATCGAGGCAGCACTTATTTCAAATATTTTGTTATCTCCCTTGACTATCGCTACCTGTGGATAAGAAATATCAGGGATTTTAAAAAGCCCATCCACAAGTACTATTGCATTTTCTAATGGAGAATTGCAGTGATAGAAATAGCAGAGCTCAAGAGATTTAATCGCTCTTTTCATAGAAAGAAGCGATGCATTGAGAATATTAAATTGATCGATTTCTTCGGGGTTTGCTATACCTACTCCAAGCGCAATACTTTTTTCTTGTATTAAATAAAAAAGAATTTCTCTTTTTCGTTTGGGTAGGATTTTTGAATCTTTTATTCCATCAATTCGTTCTTCTATAATTACTGCTGCCGATACAACTGGCCCTGCTAATGGCCCTCTCCCAGCTTCATCTACTCCAATAATCTTAAGGAGTTTCTCCGCTATACGCATTAAGATTTTCTATGTGATTAAAAGGCCAATACACAATAACGGCCCTTCCTACAATACTTTCCACGGGAATTGGCCCGAAATAACGTGAGTCCATACTTACGCTTCTATTATCTCCCATAACAAACACATAACCGTCTCTAATTTTTTCTGGCCCGTAATCTTTTAATATGGGCGAGTAAACATAAGGCTCATTAAGAACCTTTCCATCTATATATATAGTATTCCCTTTTATTTCTATCGTTTCTTCGGGTAATGCAATAACTCTTTTTATGTACTTGTTTTTGCTGTCAATTGGAGGAGTAAATATCACTACTTCTCCTCTTTTTGGAAAACGGAGTTTGTAAGAAATTTTGTCTACAAGAACAAGGTCGTCAGGAGAAAGCGTATCCACCATGGACGTCATTTCAATGCGATATGGTTGTGCAATAAATGATCTTACCAAAAATGCTACGACAAAAGCCAGTACAATTATTATAATCCAGCTTTTTAACTCTTTGCTCATTTATTTTTCTTTTTTTCTTTAACTATTTGCGCTTTTCCTACCCTATCTCTTAAATAGTACAGCTTTGCCCTTCGGACGCTACCTCTCTTTTTTACCTCAATCTTTTTTATCATTGGAGAATGAAGAGGAAATACTCTTTCTACTCCCACTCCGTATGAAAGCTTTCTTACAGTAAATGTCTCATTCACACCACCATGCTTCCTCGCCAGCACTGTGCCCTCAAATATCTGAACTCTCTCTTTTTCTCCTTCTTTTATTCTCACATGGACTTTTACTGTATCGCCTACATTAAAGTCAGGAATATTTTCTTTCAAATATTCTTTTTCAATTTCTTTAATTCTTTCCATTACTCGTCAACTCCTTTTGCTTAAAAATAACATTAATTCAGTCTATTATAACGATTTCTTATAATTTAGCAATATATTTGAGCATTAAAATGATGTAAAATAAATTATTGGTTTATTGTGAATTTTATGGACATCTCTTTTTCTTATTTTTAAATCGCCGCCACCCACCTTTGAGCTGCTATATTATTTTTTAAATTTTAAATTTACTTTGAATTATCTTAACTTAAACTTCTTCTGTGCATATATGGTTAGAGCTAAAACTAAAAGAGAATTAGTAATAATAGCAATCAAGAATGTATTAAAATAATTCAAACTTTTATCTATAAAAACAATTTTCAAAACTTTAAATGCCCAGAAATTTGG
>DAOWNX010000085.1 GCA_030642335.1 Caldisericota bacterium | reverse complement strand
GGATTGTTACAGTTCGCGTTGCATTATCCCAGCCTACCTCTGCTCCAAATTCCTCTGCAACAAGTCTTATAGGAACAAACGCCCTAGAATTCTTTATTATAGGTCCAGCATCTGACAGTTTTTCAACTCCATTAAGCATGTAAGGTTTTTCATCAATCCTCAATATTAAGGAAATGTCCTTCAAATCCGTTTCGCCCGCTCTCATAACCCCGGAAAAACTTGCGAGGAAAAGAGCAACAACTGTTAAAACAACTAAAAATCTTTTCATCCCATACCTCCTTTTTTTTATTTAATACCTTCCATAATGATGGAAGATACTTTTAATACTGCTTCATCCGGAATAACATCTTTTTTATTCCAGATAATCCAGCGTACTCCCATAAAATGTCCTATTCCCATAAGAGAATAAGCAAGAATAGACGAATCTATCTTTCTTATTTCGCCTTGCTCCATTGCTGCAGCAAGAGCATCCCCGTATGGTTGCCCAACCCTTTCGTAATACCACCTTCCAATCTCTCCGTCTACAAATTCAGATTCCCTCACAATTCTGTAAGCTTCTTTCTCCTTTGCAATAAAATCAGCAAATGCTTTTAACGCCCTCACTTCTACCTCTTTTCTGTCTTTGGCACCTAATGAATAAACTATGGCATTTTCCCTTAATTCCTTATTTATTTCAGCAACAAGGTGCTTTAGCAATTCTTTTTTGGAATCAAAATGAAGATAGAAAGTACCAATTCCTACACCTGCCTTTTTAGTGATATCCGAAATTTGTGTCTTCCAATATCCTCTTTCTCCGAACAATTTTTTTGCAACATCTGAAATTCTTTTCTGCGTCTTTTCTCCCTTTGTGAGAGATTCGGCTTCCTTTAGTTGAACTTTTTTCATCTGCCAGGAAAGAGAAGGTTGAAAATTTTTATCGGGATCAATTCCATTCAAAATAAAATCCGAAACAATTGTTGCAAGATAATCAAAATCCTTTCTCTTATCCCATACTACAAATTTCAGCCCTACAAAATAACCTGCCCCAATCAATATATCATTTAAAACATCGTTATAATCCTCAAATTTTTTAGGGCATCTTCTTTTCAATTCTTCACCTAATAAAGAAAACAACCTTGTGTAAAATATTTGTTGAACACTAGCATCAATAAATTCTACCTCTCTAAAAACTCTGAATCGTTTCAAATTACGTGAGATGAACTTGAAAGTGTTGAGATAAAAATTAAATATTTCTTCTTCAAGATTTTTAGATTTTCCAATATCCCTTAAAATTTCCCTGTACATATCAAGACTCATAGAATCTGCGATGTGAAGGAAAATATCTTCCTTATCGTGAAAATAGTAATAAAATAATGAATTACTAAGATTTGATTTCTCCATAATCTGAGAAATACTTGTTGCGTTATACCCATTTTTCTCAAACAGCGTCTCCGCTGTAGAGAGTATTTTGGTTTGAGCACTTACAGCTTGTTTTATTTCCATTTAAATGTAACCCCTCCCATTGCAACCCCAGCGCCAGAGGTAACCATCAAAAGGTTATCGCCTCTCTTAATCTTATTCATATTCACTGGATTTCACATCCCATTGAGATGATAATCTCCAGGCTCCATACTTTGTATAAGCACCTGTACCTTTTATTCATATACTTCTCATTTACAGTGTTAATCCACCATCAACCTGCAAAATATGCCCGGTAATAAAAGATGCTTCGTCAGAAGACAAAAACACAACTGCATTTGCAACTTCTTCTACTTCTCCCATTCTCCTTAAAGAAGTTCTTTTAACCATATAACTAATAACTTTCTCTGGTACTTTTTCTGTCATCGGTGTTTTTATAAATCCAGGAGCAACTGCATTCACTCTTATACCATTTCTGGCAAATTCTTTTGCCCATGATTTCGTCATACCTATGATTCCTGCTTTTGATGCAGCATAATTTGTCTGCCCCATATTTCCATAGATACCCACAACAGACGCAATATTTACTATGCTTCCTTGGCCTTTTTCTTCCATTACGGGCACAACAAATTGAGTGCAATTGAAAGTACCTTTCAAATTCACATCAATCACAGTATCCCACATTTTCTCTTCCATCTGGTTCAAAAGCGCATCACGAGTAATACCTGCATTATTAACAAGAATATCAATCCGCCCAAACTTTTCTTTAATTTCTGCTACATTTTTCTGTATTTCTTTCCTATCCGTTACATTTACTTTCTGCCACATTGAATCTACGCCAAGATTTTTGCAATCATTACTTGTCTTCTCTGCACTATTAATATCAACATCCCATATCACCACTCTTCCGCCTTCTTTTGCAAATTTCAAGGCAATTGTTCTGCCTATCCCTCTCCCAGATCCCGTAACTATACATACCTTGTCTTCCATTCTTTTCATTGGCTTATGCCTCCATTTTTATAAACCTCTTAAGACGCCCTACAAACTCCTCTGGGTTTTCAATCATTGGCGAGTGAGAGCTGTTTTTAATTACGCTTTCTTCCTTATTTTTAAAAGTACTGAATGTTTGCCCCATCCATTCCCACGCTACAACACCATCTTTTTCTCCATGGATAAAAAGCACTGGAACTTCAAGCTTTTCTACATCTTCTATTACATTGACACTGCCCACAGCTTCTACCGTATCTGTATATGCATGAGGAATGCTTCTTATTGCATCCTGAAGAATAACATTTTTAAAGAATTCGTCATCTTTTAGGAATGCGACAACACCATTCTTTAAGCTCGTCTCCAGTATATCTCGATTATCCATTAGGAGTTCAAAATTTTTTCTTATAATATCCGTAACCGGAAACCCAGTTGCAGGAGGTGCATCCACTAAAATAAGAGATTTTAACTGATCAGTAAATTTTAATGCATACACATAACCAATAAGTCCACCCATTGAATGCCCAACATAATGAAAAGGTGCAATATCCATTTCTGTGACAAATTTATTAATATCTTTTGAAAACTGCTCCACTGTATAGGGCTTTTGGTTCTCGCTTTCACCAAATCCCCTCAAATCAATGAAATAACTACTCCATTTCTTAGGTAGCAAAGGCTTTATCTTATCCCACCATTTCTCTGAAGCGGCATTGCCATGAATAAATACTAATGCTTCCTTGCCTTCTCCTACCTTTTCGTAATGCATTTTCCATCCATTCATATCCAGAAATGGCATTTTAACACCTCTTTCCCTACTCTATCCACTTAAATAAGGCAGCAGACATTACCATACCGGCACCAGAAGTACAGAAAGAAATGAAATCATTATTCTTTATTTTTCCTTCTTTTAATGCATCGTGCAATGCCATAAACACGCAAGCAGAACCAACGTAACCGAACTTGTCCATTATATAATGTGTTTTTCCCATCGGAAGGTTAAGTCTTTCCATCGATTTCTCAATATCTATGAGCCTCACCTGTGTAAACAGAACCATATTGAGGTCATTCACGGTGTATCCAGCTTTTTCTGTTACCTTTTTAACTAAACCCGGCCATCTGCCATAGTTTATGTCTGGTGGATACTTATGGAGATTTGGATGAAATCTTAAAAGATGCTCCTTTTTTTCAACCATTTCTTTTGTAATAGGATACTTAGTGCCCACGTAGATACCATAGCTATCCCAGTAGCTTCCATCTGCGAGCATCGCTGAAGAGAGGAATCCTGGTTTATCCGAAGCGGTAAGAATTACGGCCGATGCACCATCTCCAAACATGGGTGCAAGCACTTTATTGTCCCAATCAAGCCATTTTGTCATTCCGTATGATGCAACAACAAGTACATTATTAACATCCAGATCCGTGGCTATATATTGAGATGCAATCGTCATACCAATTACCGCATCAGCACATGCTCCATTCATGTCAAACGCCGCTGCATTCTTTGCACCTAATTTGTGTTGGATGATCAATGAAGTAGGCGGAGTAATAATGTCAGGCGTGTCTGTCGTAAGGATTATAAGATCCAGGTCTTCCGGTTTCATTCCTGCATTCTTTAGAGCTTCTTTTGCTGCTTCAACAGCCATGTCCGAGCTTGCTTCGTCAGGCGCTGAGATGTGCCTCAGTTTTATTCCAGATAGAAACTGTGAAACATCAAATCCCATCTTTTTACTCAATTCTTCGTTTGTAATTACCTTTTCTGGTAAATACATTCCTGTTGCAGCAATTTTTGCAAACCTTTTTCCTTCCATAATACCTCCTTCCTTATACTTATCTTACCATAAATTTTGATACCTGATTCAGTTCTAATTATAAATGCTTTTTTTCCGCTTGTCAAGTGTTCGAAAATTATCACGCATAAATTTTGACACAAAGATAAAAAGTGGTTAATTTCGTGCCTGGCACCATTTTAACCATTTTGGCCGATCATCAGTTTATTTGTGTTCAGTAGTGGAAAGAGCGCAACGACTTCCTCTTTGTCTTCGCGAGGAGTGTTAACGACACGGCGATCTTCGTGTTAAAACACAATGGTTCACAGTATAAGAGTATTAAAACAAACAAAGGGAAGCTTAAAAGCTTCCCTTTGTAAGATTAAATTTTTGTTTTTACGTATCTTTTTACGGCCAGTAATACACTGTCACAGTTCGAGTATCATTATCCCAGTCAACAACTCCATCAAGGTGTTCTGCTATGAATCTTAGCGGAAGATAAGTCCTTCCATTAAGGATGATTGGGGTTACTTTATTGTTCTCTGGGTCTATCTGCATTTTAATGCCGTTTACTACTGCTGTATTGCTATCTATTGTAAGGACTATCGTGTGGTAGTCGAGGTTGATTGTTACTTCCCTTGTTTCCCCGTTCCAGAATATTTCTCCTCCTAATGATTCTATCAGTACTCTTATTGGAATAAGTGTCCTGTCGTTTACTATGATTGGTTTGCTGTTCTGCGCATCAATAGTTTTTGGTATACCG
>DAOWNX010000025.1 GCA_030642335.1 Caldisericota bacterium | reverse complement strand
CTTTCCTGTGATTCTGAAACAGCAATGTCAATCCACCGGTCAACTTTGTCTTTAGGAATCTCATATTCCTGTGGTATTGGATTGGCAACAAGAATTGACGAGAAAATACCTAATGAGATTTTAGTATTATAAATATTTGCAATTTCTTTGGCTGAATCTGCCTGCGGTATGGTTAATTCTGATTTTCTTGTGTAAAATGCAGGAAATTCATTAGTTTTAAACCCTACAACAAGTACGCCCCTGGTTTCAAGGTATTCCAGGGTTTTTGCAAGGTCGAGTATTGATTTTGCCCCTGCAGAAACAACAATAATATTTCTTGCTGCAAGTTCGTCCAGATCCCGTGAAATATCAAAGGTATGTTCTGCATTTCTATGGACTCCACCAATGCCACCAGTTGCGAAAACTCTGATCCCGACAAGCTCTGCAATATAGGAAGTAGCAGAGACAGTCGTGGCACCATCCTTTTTTTCTGCTATGCAAAATGGAATTTCACGGGTAGAAAGTTTTAGTACATCTTTAGTGTGTCCGAGGTGCTGAATTTCTTCTTGTGTCATACCGATGATAATTTTTCCGTTAATAATACCGATGGTTGCTGGCACTGCACCAATTTTTCGCACTTCTTCTTCAACTGCAAGGGCAATTTGAATATTTTTGGGATATGGCATTCCCTGGGCAATGATCGTCGACTCAAGTGCAACAATTGGCTTCCCAGTATTTATTGCATCTAAAATTTCATTCTTTATTTTCATTTTATGTTGTTTTTCGAAAGAGTATAAAGCGATTCCAGGCCAATTTGAATTGCAACTGCTTCTCCCTTTTTATAAACTTCTTCTGTACCTTCTGGTTTTATTTTATTTAATGCAACATTACCATCAAGGGCAAATATTGCTCCTGCTTTTACATTTCTATACTGGGAAACAATAAATACGCAACCACTTTCCATTTCAATTGCTTTCACACCAGATTTTACAAAGCAATCCATTTCTTCTCTTGAGTATGGAATGTAAAATGCGTCCGCTGCGATTATTATGCCATATTCTATGTTTTCTTTTATTCTCTTTCCTGTTGTGATCATTGCTTGAAGGACGTCAAAGTTAGGAACTGCCGGAAAACTTGATCGAAGATACAGAGGCGATGTACCATCGTCCCTAATACTTCCCGTTGCAATGACTACATCTCCGACATCTAACTTTGGATTGATACCACCAGCAGAGCCAATTCTTATAAAAACTTTCCCCCCGAGGTTAGCAAGTTCTTCTAACACAATAGCAGTAGAAGGTGCTCCCATCCCTGTTGTTGCAACAGTAATCCTCGTTTCCTTATAAAAGCCGGTGTATACAAGGAGTCCTCTATTTTCATTTATAAGGGCAGGACTTTCGAGAAGACTGGATATTTTATTTGCCCTTTGCGGATTACCAACCAGTATGATATATTCACTTATATCTCTTTTTTCACATTTTAGATGAAATTCGGCCATTATTTGCCTCCTAATAGTTATTCATTTTTCAATTATAAATTGTTTAACAAAACTTACAAGTAAAGATAGGGTGTATATTTGGCATTTTTTTTGTAATGATAATGAATATATATAGCTCTTAATGTTTTTAAAATAATAGATTGTTCTGTATAGACAATGCTAGCAAATTAGATAAATTTTATTTGAAAATACGAGAGCATGAATATGAATATATCTTTATATAAAATGAGAAAGGAGATAAAATGGAATTACTGGTGCTGAGTAGGTGTTTCATTAAGTGGAACATGTTTATCGTGATTATTCAATTGTTACTTCTGTTTTCTCAAGCGCTTTTAGCTCTTTTGTGAGTTTTCTTTTTGCTTTTGCTTCAATTTGCCGTATTCTTTCTCGTGTTACTCCAAAAATTGTGCCTACTTCTTCTAGTGTGTGAGGATACTCTTTGCCAAGCCCTGCACGGAGTTTGAGTATTTCTCTTTCTCTTTCAGTAAGTTGTTTCATCACTTTAGTTAGCTGGTCATTATAGTATGAGTTAAAGGTTTCACCTTCAGGTGTAAGATTGCGGTTATCTGCGATAAAATTTTCTAGTCTACTTTCTTCTTCATCTCCTACTGGCATTTCCAGGGACAGTGGTTGTTGTGCGAGACGCAGGTATTTGTTGATTTTTTTTTCGGGTATTTCTGTTCTTTCTGAAATTTCTCTATATGAAGGTTCGCGCCCCAGTTCTTGCATTAACTCTTTTGTGGCTCTTTCAATTCTATTTATACTTTCTACCATATGCACCGGCACCCGGATTAATCTTGATTGATCTGCCAGGGCTCTTGTAATGGCCTGCCTTATCCACCAGGTAGCATATGTGGAGAACCTATAACCTTTGCTATAATCAAACTTCTCTACAGCACGAATCAGTCCTAAATTTCCTTCTTGCACCAGGTCAAGAAACGACAATCCATGTCCTGTGTACCTTTTTGCAATACTTACTACAAGTCGTAGGTTTGCCTCGGTAAGTTCCTTTTTTGCCTGTATGTCTCCTTCAACTACGCGTTTTCCCAATTCTTGCTCTTTTTTTGCTGTAAGTAAATCTATTGCTCCAATATTTGCAAGGTATGATTGGACTGGATTTTTAAGCTCTGATATTTCAGCGTGCACTAATGATTCTCGTGCTGAAGTTAAACTTCCCCTTACTTTTGTTATATTTTTGCTACTGCAAAATATAACATTTACTCGTGTGAGAAGAGTGTAAAATTCATCAATTCTCTTTATTGAAAGTGGAATTTTTTCAAAAGAATCTGCTATTTCGTCATATGTGAGAAATCCAGTTATTCTGCCTCTTTCAAAGAGTTTTCTAATTATTTCCTTCTCCTCTTTTGTAAGATTTTTTAGTTTTTTTTGATAATTCTTAATCATTTTTAAAGATTTTGCTTTGCTTTCTTCCATTTTTATCATATTCCTTTTAGTTTTCTTAAAATTTCATTGTATTGCTTTGTTTTTTCTTTTTGTTCTTCGTAGTTCTTTGCTTCTTGAATTTCCTTGAACTTCTTAGCAATAATTTCTCCATGCATAATAGTTTTTTTTACTTTTTCTATTGTTAGAGTAATCGCTTTATCGCTAACAAATTCTACAGGTCTTAATGCAAGCTCTGTTGCAATAGAAAGCTCTTCCTCTGTAAGCTCTATCCAATTCTTTACATTTGGCTCAATTCCTTCTTCGATGTCTTTTTTTGCCATGTTAAATATTTTTCTGTAGCGAGAATCTGGAAAATAATTAATGTCCACTTTTTCTAGTATTTTATATAATGTTTCTGGTCTTTGAATGACTGCCTGTGTGAGCAATTTTTCCGTATTCGACATTATATCATTTACATTTAATTTTTCTCTTTGTCTTCTGGATTTTGTTGACACAGGAGTATATTGAGTGAAAAGAATAGAAGGGTCAATGTTCAAAATTGTACCTAATTGTTTGACATATTCATATGCCTCTACTTTGTTAGATATTTTATCTATAATTTCCAGCACTTTTTTTGCAACTCTTCCTTTTCCCGAAGGATTGTTTCCTTCTATTTTTAATTCAAAGGAAGTGATAAAATCTAGAGGATCTTTTGCATTGTCAATAAGTTCTAAAATGCCATCTTTACCTTTTTTCAATACAATTTCATCAGGATCCTGTCCACTGCCTTCCACTATTATTTTTACAGTAAGATTTTTTTTGCTGCATATTTCTACTGCCCGTTCAGCTCCTTTTCTTCCACCTGTATCATCATCATAAAAGAAGCAAACATTATCTGCGTAACGTTTGATTAGTCCTGCTTGTGCGTCTGTAAACGATGTTCCCATCGAGGACACTACATTTTGGATACCGGATTGATGCAAAATGAGCGCATCGAAGTATCCCTCTACAATAATTGCTTGTTTTTCTTTTCTTATACCTTCTTTTGCGATGTTAATTGGATAGAGCAAATTCCCTTTTAAAAAAATGGGGGTATCGGGAGAATTTAGGTATTTTGGCTCTCCTTTTCCAAATATTCTTCCACCAAATGCAACAATTTTCCCCTGGATATCAAATATGGGGAGTATAATTCTATTTCTGAAGTAACTTTTGATTTTTCCATCATCCATTTTTTTTAAAACACCAGCAGTAAGCAGTGAATTTTGCGAAATGTCTTTCTTTTTCATAGAAGCAATGAGTTTTTCTCCGTTTTGAGGAGCGTAGCCGATCTGGAATTTTTCGATGCTTTCTTTGGTTACTCCTCTTTGTTCAAGGTACAGTAAGACATCTTTTGTGATTTGTTCATGGAAAAAATTTGACGTGGCTTGTACTGCTTCACGTAAATTATCCTTTTCTGTTTTGTCAGTTTTTTTACCTGAAAATGTTGGAAGAGGCATTCCAGCATCCTGGGCAAGTATAGTAATTGCTTCTTTGAAATCCATTCCGTCTATTTTCATAAGGAATTTTATCACATCTCCACTTGCTCCACAGCCAAAACAATGGAATATTTGTTTTTCAGGGCTTACTACAAATGAAGGCGTTTTCTCTTCGTGAAAAGGGCATAATCCCACATAGTTACGTCCCCTTTTTTTTAATTTAACGTACTGGTTTATTATGGATACAATGTCTACTTTTTCGTGCAATTCATCTATATAATCTTTTAAGTCTTTCATTATATATAAATACGTAAGAAATAGACAAATTTCCTTTAATTTTTAAAAATAAAATATAGGAGCATATGCACAAATAATTCATTTGATGTTGCATTAAGTGGTTTAGTGGGCAAATTGACCGAGATTAATTGTTTAGCGGCAGTGGATTTGGGGTGGTGATATCGTAGAATGTTTGAATTGCAAAACGATCTGTCATCGATGAAAGGTAATCGCAAATTACCTGTAATTTTTTTTCTTTGTTTTTTTTGATATATTTTATTGGATTTTTAATTCTAAGAACGCTTGGATGATATTTTAAGTAATCCCCCATATCTTCCGGGTTATTGTAATAATGGTCGAATAGATATGCCATCATTCTGAATACTTTTTTCTCTTCTTTTTTGGGTGAAGAACCTATATATACTTTCTCTGTTAGAAAATTTTTCAGTTTATCCATAGCATTTTCTATGTTTTTGCTTATGCAAATTTCATCTTTACCCTTACTTGCCTCTATTGTATCAAGGATCATTGTTGAAAGCCTTTTTGAATTTGATTTTCCTAAGATTTGACGTATTGAATTGGGTATGTCTTTTTCGTTTATAATTTTTGCTCGTATTGCATCGTCAATATCATGGTGAATATAGGCAATACGATCAGCGATTCTTACTATTTGTCCTTCCAGGGTTGCTGGCATATCAGCATTTTTTAATTCCGATAGATTTGCTAATCCCTTACTGTGCTTTAATATTCCATCTCTTACTTCGTATGTAAGGTTTAATCCAAAAACAGTTTCTCCGCTTGATTTTAGTCTTTTTTCTAAGATATCTACAACTCTTAGGCTTTGCTCGGGGTGGAAAAAATGTAGATGTGAGCTATACTCTTTACATTTTTTGTCGATAATTGCTTCTCCAGCATGCCCGAACGGCGAGTGTCCCAGGTCGTGTCCTAACGCGATGGCTTCGGTAAGATCCGGATTTAGGCGGAGAGCCCGGGAAATTGATCTGCTGATCGTCATTACTTCAAGTGTATGTGTGAGACGATTGCGATAGTGATCCCCCTTAGGGGCTATAAATACCTGAGTTTTATATTGTAATCTACGGAATGCTTTGGAATAAAGAATTCTGTCCACATCTCTTTGGAATTCTGTACGATGAGGGTCTTTCTTTTCCGGAGTTGCTCTCCCTTTTGTTTTATTGCTCAGTGTAGCAAATGGAGAGAGCAACTTTGTTTCTAATTTTTCGTATTCTTGCCGTAGCACTTTATTCCTTTCCGAGTTTTTCTTTTACGGCTACTTGCGCAGCAGCCAGGCGAGCAATTGGAACCCTAAAAGGCGAGCAGCTTACATAATCAAGGCCTGCATAGTGAAAAAACTCAATGGATTTTGGATCACCGCCATGTTCACCGCAAATGCCTATCTCAAGATTATCTTTTGCTTTTCTCCCAAGTACAACACCTATCCTGACAAGTTTTCCCACACCATCCTGGTCTATTGTGATAAAAGGTTCTGTGGGAAGTATTCCATCCTTGAGATAAGTTGGAATAAATGTGGCTTCAGCATCATCTCTACTGAATGCAAATGTTGCTTGTGTAAGATCATTTGTGCCAAATGAGAAAAAGTCAGCATATTCTGCAATTTGATCAGCAGTCAGAGTAGCGCGAGGCACTTCTATCATTGTTCCTATTTGGTAACTGATGGTTGTACCTTCTTTTCTAAATATGTTTGTTATGACAGTTGTAGTTCTTTCTCTAAGAGTTTTCATTTCATTGACATGACCAATAAGTGGGAGCATAATCTTAGGTTTTGGGTCATGTCCTTCCTTTTTTAGCTGAATTGCAGCTTCTATTATTGCAGCTACCTGCATTTCATAAATCTCAGGGTAGACAATGCCCACTCGACAACCTCTAAAACCAATCATTGGGTTAAATTCAGCAAGTTCTTGTGATCGTTGAAGTTTTTTTTCTTTTTTCTTAAGAAGTTCCGGATCATCCCCTTTTTCTCTGAGCTCTGCAATTTCTTTTTCGAGTCTCTCTTTTTGAGGTAAAAATTCGTGAAGTGGTGGATCTAAAAGTCTTATGATGACAGGAAGTCCATCCATTGCTATCAGGATATCGTAAAAATCTTTCTTCTGCATATCTTCCAACTTACTGAGCGATATACTGCGTTCTTCTTTTGATTCCGAAATAATCATGTCCTGCATGAGAGGAAGTCTCTCTGGACTCAGAAACATTCTTTCGGTTCTGCATAATCCAATTCCTTCAGCGCCATAATCTAACGCTTTTATGGCTTCCTCGGGCGTATTTGCATTTGCTCTTATTCCCAATTTTCTTAATTCATCTGAATAGGCGAGTAACTGTTTCAATTCTGATGTGAGTTCTGGTTCTATCATCGTTACTTCTCCAAGAATGACATTTCCCATCGAGCCGTCTATTGTGATAATCTCGTCTTTTTTGACTTCAATTCCATTTGTAGTAAATTTATTGCCTTCTGCGTCAATTTTTATATCTTCTGCGCCTACAATGCAGGGTTTGCCCATTCCTCTCGCTACTACTGCAGCATGAGCTGTCATACCACCACGTGTAGTGAGAATGCCTTCTGAATGTGCCATACCCTCAATATCTTCCGGAGTAGTTTCCAGACGTACAAGTATTATTGCCTCTCCATCCTTTCCTCTCTTAGTAGCTTCTTTTACATCAAATACAACTTTGCCGCTTGCAGCGCCAGGGGAAGCGGGGAGGCCTTTTGCAATTGGATTTACTTTCACGGTTGGGTCAATCATTTTGTGTAGCAACCGGTCAACTTGCACCGGAGTAATGCGAAGAATACCTTCCTCTTTTGTTATGAGATTTTCATTAATCATATTAACGGCGACTTTTACGGCTGCCTGTGCAGTTCTTTTACCTGATCTTGTCTGGAGCATGTAGAGCTTCCCTTTTTCTATAGTGAATTCCATATCTTGCATATCCTTGTAATGTTGTTCTAATTTCTCTCCTGCTTCTTTAAGTTGATTAAATATCGTGAGGGAAAATTCCTCCAGTTTATCAATCGAGAGTGGAGTTCTTATTCCTGCTACTACGTCTTCTCCTTGTGCATTGGTAAGAAATTCACCGTATAGTTTCTTTTCTCCTGTGGCAGGGTTTCTTGTGAAAGCGACACCTGTTGCAGAGTCATCACCCATATTTCCAAATACCATCATTACAATGTTTACTGCGGTACCCAATTCATCACTAATTTTATTAATGTTTCTGTATGAAATGGCTCTTGGATTGTTCCATGATTTAAAAACAGCTTCAATGGATCTGAATAATTGTACCATTGGGTCTTGCGGAAATTTTTCTCCTGTTTTTTCCTGGTAAAGTATTTTATAGTCTGCTATTATATCTTTTAGCATTTCAGATGTGAGATCTGTGTCGCTTTTTAATCCATGCTTTTCCTTGTGGTTATCGAGGATTTTTTCAAATTCACTACGAGGAATTCCCATTGCAACGTCCCCGAACATTTGGATAAATCTTCTGTAGCTATCATATGCAAAGCGTTCATTATTTGTGAGCTCTTTTATCCCTTCTACAGTGTCATCATTTAAGCCAAGGTTTAAAATGGTATCCATCATACCCGGCATGGAGACTGGGGCACCGGAGCGAACTGATACAAGTAGAGGGTTTATTTTATCGCCGAATATCTTACCAGTTTTTTCTTCCAATTTATGAAGATATTCTAATATTTCACTGGTTAAATCTTCATCTATTTTTTTTGTTTTTTGGTATTCCTT